>NZ_BQXI01000006.1:0-232221 GCF_030158955.1 Acidovorax sp. SUPP1855
CTACCTGATCCACCACCGCCAGCTTAAAGGCCAGTGTGTAGTCCTTCTGCGTTCTCTTAACCCATTGATCCACTTGACTTTCCTTTCTGATGAACAGAAAGGTGTCAACCTCATTCAGGACGGGTCATGCCAAGCAAAAAAGCCTGCGCGGTATTCCTCCCTGTCCGCAGCCGGGCCAGCGGCTTCGGATGAGCGGTATTCAAACACCAGCTCAGCCTGGGCCAGCCACCGTGTGAGGCCCGCGCGCGTGCCAAACAGGATGAGCGCCGCATAGCTCACACGGTCGCCATCCACCAATAGCTCGGCATCGCGCAGGGTTTGCTGGTCACTCAAGTCGTGCCTGCGGATGTCGCCGCTCTTGCGCGCCCAGCGCTCGCGAAAGAGCGCTATGGATTCAGAGTCCAGATCCGCCAGCGTGGCGCCAGGACAGGGCTGGGCAGAAAAGTCCGGGCCAGTCTCGGCAAAGATGTCGCGCAGTTCCTGGCTGCTCAATGCTGCGAGGTCGTCGCCTGCGCGTTTGAAGTATTGGCCGTCGATCTCCCACGCCGTGCCCGGTAGCCGGGCAGGGACATGCACGATCACCACCCGTCCCTCAGGCAGACGGAGCTCTTCGACCGGGATGCGATGCCCTAGCCGCTGGTGCAAGCCCGCCTCCGTGCGCTCTGGCGCATCAAAGGCCAGCGAACCGACGATGCGCCGAGGCCGCTTGTCCGTCACGCCCAGAACCATGGTGCCGCCGCCTTCGTTGGCCAGGGCCACGCAGTACTTGAGCAGCTTTTCAAAATCGTAGCGCTGCTTGGCCTCTTTGAACTCCAGGCGCTGGCCTTCGGGTTCAAGCAACCATTGTTCAAGCTGGGCGACGGAAGTGGGCATGGCAGTGGATGGGGTGCGGTGAGGCTGAAGATTTCAGTGGCATTGGCGTGCTTCGAGTGATGCCTGCGGATTGAGGGCGTTCCACCGGATCGACCTTGTTCCTCCATTCACCGGTGAGCATGGGACTGCGCGCGGGGCGTTGCAAGCAAAGCGGCAAGTCTGCCACGGCATGCCGTTGAGTGCTCCTAAAAAATTCGGCCTGGTTTTGCCTTCAGCGCATATCCACCTAGCGCAGTTAGCTATCAAAAGATGAGCTAACTTCCCGTCGGTCCCGCCAGGTCGTCCAGGATCGGGCAGTCTGGCCGCTCGTCCCCCTGGCAGCAGCCCACCAGCGACTGCAGCGTGCGCTGCATGGCCTGCATGGCGGCGATGCGCTGGGCGAGGTCGTCGATGTGGGCTTGGGCGATCTGCTTGACGTGGGCGCTGGCGCGGCGCTTGTCCTGCCACAGGCCGAGCAGGGTGGCGATCTCCTGCATCGAGAACCCCAGGTCGCGGCTGCGGCGGATGAAGCGCAGGGTGTGCACGTCGGCCTCGGTGTACTGGCGGTAGCCGCTGCCGGTGCGCGCCACGCCGGCCAGCAGGCTCAGGGCCTCGTAGTGGCGCACCATGCGCGGCGAGACCCCGGCCCGCTCGGCCGCGGTGCCGATGGGCACCGGGCCGCCCTGCGGTGCGGCCGTGGCGCTCATGCGGCGACCGTGTAGCCCTCTTCGGTGATCGCGGCGGCCAGCGCGTCGCGCGCCCGGTCGCTCTCGACGACCACCTTGCCCTGGGCCAGATCCACCTGCACGGTGGCGTCGGGATCGACCTGGCGGACGGCGTGGACGACGGCGCGTTCGCAGTGGCCGCAGGTCATGCCGGTGACTTGGAGATGGTGTTGCATGGGGTGCTCCGTTCAGTGGGTGGAGGAAAAAGGGAGAAGGGTGCCTGCATCATGAACCCTGACATGGTGGCAGAGTCAAGCGGCCCCGTGCTTTCCGCGGGGCGCTTGACCTTGCCATCGCGTCAAGGTTTAAGGTGCCCCCCATGAACCCGACACCCACCGCCCCGCCATCCCCCTCCGATTCCGCCCCGGGCACGCTCGACCTGGGCATCGGCGGCATGACCTGCGCGAGCTGCTCGGGCCGGGTGGAGCGCGCACTGCGCAAGGTGCCGGGCGTGCAGGAGGCCACGGTCAACCTGGCGACCGAGCGGGCCCATGTGGTCTATGCGGCCAGTGCTGCCGGTGTGGCCGGTGCGGGCGCGGCGATGGAGGCGCAACTGCGCCGGGCGGTGCGCAACGCGGGCTACGAGCCCCGCGCCCCGCAGGCGCAGGACGCCGAGGCGCGCGGCCAGTCGCCCTGGGCGGGCTTCGGGCCGGTGGCCCTGGGGCTGGCGCTGTCGGCGCCGCTGGTGCTGCCGATGCTGCTGGGCCTCTTACCGGAGCGCTTCGGCGCGCTGCTCGGCCCGCACGGCATGCTGCCGGCATGGCTGCAGTGGCTGCTGGCGACGCCCGTGCAGTTCTGGCTGGGCGCGCGCTTTTACAAGGCGGGGTGGCACGCCCTCAAGGCGCGCGCCGGCAACATGGACCTGCTGGTGGCGATCGGCACCAGCGCGGGCTACGGGCTGTCGCTCTGGCTGTGGCTGACCGCGCCCGCCGGCCACGCCCCGCACCTGTACTTCGAGGCCTCGGCCGTGGTGATCACGCTGGTGCTGCTGGGCAAGTGGCTGGAGGCGCGGGCCAAGCGCCAGACCACGGCGGCCATCCGGGCGCTGCACGCCCTGCGGCCCGACGTGGCGCACCTGGTGGGTGCCGATGGCGAGGTGGACGTGCCCGTGGCCGAGGTGATGGCCGGCGACCGGATCGTGGTGCGCCCGGGCGAGCGCATCCCCGTGGACGGCACGGTGCTGGAGGGGCACACGCAGGTGGATGAATCCATGCTGACCGGCGAGCCACTGCCGGTGCCGCGCACCGCGGGCGAGGCGCTCACGGGCGGCTCGATCAACGGCGACGGGCGGGTGGTGGTGCAGGTGTCGGCCGTGGGGGCCGAGACGGTGCTGGCCCGCATCATCCGGCTGGTGGAAGACGCGCAGGCCGGCAAGGCGCCGATCCAGCGGCTGGTGGACCGGGTGTCGGCGGTGTTCGTGCCGGTGGTGCTGGGCATCGCGCTGGCCACGCTGCTGGGCTGGCTCTGGGTGGGCGCCGGCGGCGAGGCGGCGGTGATCCACGCCGTGGCGGTGCTGGTGATCGCCTGCCCCTGCGCTTTGGGCCTGGCGACGCCGGCGGCCATCATGGCGGGTACGGGCGTGGCGGCCCGGCACGGCATCCTGATCCGGGACGCCGAGGCGCTGGAGCGCGCGCACCGCGTGGGCACGGTCGCCTTCGACAAGACGGGCACGCTGACGGTGGGCCAGCCCCGGCTGACGGCCTTCGAAGTGGCGCCCGGGCAGGACGGTGACGCGTTGCTCGCGGCGGTGGCCGGCGTGCAGGGCGGCAGCGAACACCCGCTGGCCCGCGCCGTGGTGCAGGAGGCCCGCCGCCGCGGCTTGCAGCTACCCGCGCCGCAGGCCGTGAGCGCCGTGCCGGGCCGCGGCACCGAGGGCACGGCGGCCGGGCGCCATTTCCGCGTGGGCAGCCTGCGCTGGATGGAGGAACTGGGCGTGCCGCTGGGCGCCCTGGCCGGACCCGCCGCCGCGCTGCAATCGGCTGGCGCCACCGTGTCGGCGGTGGCCGAGGCACCGCCGGGCGAAGTGCCAACGGGCGAGGGTACGGCCGGCCCGGCGTGGGTGCTGCGGGCGCTGCTGGCCTTCGGCGACGAGCCCAAGCCCGGCGCGCGCGAGGCCCTGGCGGCGCTGCGGGCGCGCGGCCTGCGCGTGGTGATGGTGTCGGGCGACCACCGGGGCGCGGCCGAGGCCATGGCGCGCCGCCTGGGGCTGGACCCGGATGCCGGCGAGGTGATGGCCGAGGTGCTGCCCGGCGACAAGGCGGCGTGCGTGGCGCGCCTGCGGTCCGAGGCCTTGGCGGGGCCGGGCGCTCACCGACCGGCAGGCCACGCGGTGGCCATGGTGGGCGACGGCGTGAACGACGCGCCGGCCCTGGCCGCCGCCGACGTGGGCATGGCCATGGGCAACGGCACCGATGTGGCCATGCAGGCCGCGGGCATCACCCTGATGCGCGGCGACCCCCGGCTGGTGGCTGCGGCGCTGGACATTTCGCACCGCACGGTCGCCAAGATCCGGCAGAACCTGTTCTGGGCGTTTGCCTACAACGTGGCCGGCATTCCCCTGGCCGCACTGGGCTACCTGAGCCCCGTGGTGGCGGGCGCGGCCATGGCTCTCAGCTCGGTGAGTGTGATGGCGAACGCTTTGCTATTGAAGCGCTGGCGCGTTTGATAGTTACATTCGGTTAAAAGTCGGCAGGTCTGGCACACTGCAACGTTTGGTTGCATATGGTGGGCATCCTTTTGCTGGTCACCGAAGAGATTAGAGGACGACAACTATGAATTTCTTTTCGCTCATGCGGGGTTTTTCCATCCGGGTACGCATGCTGGGTGCGATCGGCGTGGTGCTGGGATTGCTGGGATTGCTGGGGGGCGCAGGCATGCTGGGCATGTTCCGCATCCACGCGATGAGCGAGGAATTCATGGCGAATTCCTTCTCCGAGGTGGGCTACATGGCCGAGCTGCGCGGCGAGATGGGGGCCATCCGCCAGTTCGAGAAGGACATGATCATCCAGTACGAGAAGCCCGAAGGCGTCAAGCAGGCGCACACGGCCTGGCTGGCCAGCCTGGACCGCGCCAAGAAGGTCGCGGCCCGTTTCCTCGAAGGCCCCGAAGACCCGGACAACGCCCTGGTGCGCGACATCGTCAAGCGGCTGGACAGCTACCGTGAGCAGTTCGCGCACGTGGCGCGGCAGCTGGAGGCCGGCGGCTACGACACGGCCACCATCGCCAACCGCATGAGCGGCAAGGCCGTGGCCGAGTTCGCCGAGGCCGACAAGCTCATGGTCCAGCTCGATACCAGCCTGCGCAACGAGGTGGCCGAGGTGGCCGCCCGGCAAAAGCAGGTGTCCGGCGAAACCCAGTGGCTGTTCGTGCTGGCGGTGCTCATCACCATCGTGGTGGTGGTGCCGCTGACCTTGCTCAACATGGTGTCCATCTGCCGTCCGCTGGCCGAGGCCCGGCGCATGGCGCAGGCCATCGCCGGCGGCGACCTCTCGCAGCGCGTGCAGGTGGAGGGCCGCGACGAAGTGGCCGACCTGCAGCGCGCGCTGGACGACATGCAGCAGGGCCTGGGGGCGCTGGTCTCGCAGGTGCGCGATGCGAGCGGCAGCATCGCCACCGCCAGCGCCGAGATCGCCACCGGCAACCAGGACCTGTCCGGCCGCACCGAGCAGACGGCCAGCAACGCCCAGGAGGCCGTGGCCTCGCTGGCGGAGCTCACCACCACAGTGCAGCAGACGGCATCCTCCTCGCAGGTGGCCAACCAGCTGGCGTCGTCCGCCTCGGGCATCGCCACGCGCGGCGGCAGCGTGGTCCAGCAGGCCGTGGCCAGCATGCACGAGATCTCCAGCTCCAGCCGCAAGATCAGCGACATCATCGGCGTGATCGACGGCATCGCCTTCCAGACCAACATCCTGGCGCTGAACGCGGCCGTGGAAGCGGCCCGCGCGGGCGAACAGGGCCGCGGCTTCGCCGTGGTGGCCGGCGAGGTGCGCAGCCTGGCCCAGCGCTCGGCCGAAGCGGCCAAGGAAATCAAGGCGCTGATCAGCTCCAGCGTGACCGCGGTGGACGGCGGCGTGCGCCATGTCGAGGACGCCGGCGCGGCCATGAAGGAAATCGTGGACAGCGTGCAGCGCGTGTCCGACATCATCGGTGAGATCAATTCCGCCTCGGCCGAGCAGACCGCCGGCATCGGCCAGGTCAACGGCTCGGTGGGCGAGATCGACCGCATGACGCAGCAGAACGCCGCGCTGGTGGAGCAATCCGCCGCCGCCGCCGAATCGCTGCGCGAGCAGGCCGCGCGCCTGTCGCAGGTGGTGCAGCAGTTCCATCTGGCCGACGGGCAGGCCTACGCGTCCGTGCACGCTGGTGCGGCGCTGCAGGGCCTGCCTGCCTCCAGCGGCCCGGTGCGGCCGCAGCTCACCGGGGGCTGACCCGGCGGGAGGGCCGGTTCTCCCGGCCTTTCCTGTTCCCTGTTTCCCCGACCGGCGCCGTGGCGGCGCGGGCCGGGGGGCTTTCAGGTCAACGCCCTGGGGGGCTCACCGCCGGGCGAGGGTTCATCGGCACGGCCCTTGCGCGGCCCGAACCACGCCACATACAGTGCCGGCAGCACCACCAGCGTCAGCAGCGTCGCCGTCACCAGCCCGCCGATCACCACGATGGCCAGGGGCCGCTGCGTCTCCGAGCCGATCTCGTGCGACAGGGCCATGGGCAGGAGGCCCAGCATGGCCAGCATGGCGGTCATCAGCACGGTGCGCAGGCGCTGCATGGAGCCCTGGCGCACGGCATCGACCACGGCCATGCCGCCCGACTGCAGCTGCTGGAACACCGACAGCATCACCACCCCGTTGAGCACCGCCTGGCCCGACAGCGCGATGAAGCCGATGGCGGCCGACACCGACAGCGGGATGCCGAACACCCACAGCGCGATGAACCCGCCGATGAGCGCCAGCGGCACGTTGATGAGGATCAGCGAGGCCATCTTGAACGACTTGAAGGCATCGAACAGCAGCACGAAGATCAGCAGCAGCGAGATGGGCACCACCACCGACAGGCGCTTCATCGCGCGTTCCTGGTTCTCGAACTCGCCCGACCAGTTGACCTGGTAGTTGGACGGGATCTTGACGTTCTTTTCCACGCGGGCCTTCATGTCGGCCACCACCGAGCCCATGTCGCGGCCCGCGATGAAGATGCCGATGGCCGTGGTGCGGCGCCCGGCCTCGCGGGCGATGTTCATGGCGCCCGTGCCCTCGCGGATGTGCACCACGTCGCCCAACTGCACGTAGCCGCCGTCGGGCGTGGCGATGGGGGTGCGCGGCAGGTTGGAGATCACGCGCTCGTCCTTGGGCAGGCGCACGGCCACGGCGAACTTGCGCTCGCCCTCCCACAGGCTGGTGGCGGCCTTGCCCGCCAGGGCGGCCTCGATCACGTCCTGGATGTCGCCCACGTTCAGACCGTAGCGCGCGGCGCGGTCGCGGTCGATGTCCAGCAGCAGCTGCGGCACCTGGCCGTCGCGGTCGATCTCGGCGCGAGCCACGCCCTGCACCTGCTTGATCTCGCGTGCGATCTCGTCGGTGATGCGCTTCATCTCCACCAGGTCGTCGCCCGCGAGCTTGATGACGATCTGGCCCTTGATCTGCGAGATCGACTCCAGCACGTTGTCGCGGATGGGCTGCGAGAACGCGGGGTCGATGCCGGGGATGGCCGACAGCGCGCGGCCCATCTCCTCGGTGATCTTCTCGCGCGTCATGCCGGGGCGCCATTGGTCCTCGGGCTTCACGTCCACGAAGATCTCGGCCATGGAGATGGTCTTGGGGTCGGTGCCGTCCTCGGGCTGACCGGCCTTGGAGACCGTGGTGCGCACCTCGGGCACGCTCAGCAGGGCCTTGCGGGCCATGCGCAGCACGCGCGCCGCCTCGTCGGTGGAGACGTTGGGCGAGAGGGTGAAGTTGACCCAGGTGGTGCCCTCGTCCAGCTCGGGCAGGAACTCCGAGCCCAGGCGCGAGGCGGCCACCAGCGCCAGGCCGAACACGGCCAGCGCGATCACCACCACCGTGCGGCGGCGGGCCAGGGCCCAGTCCAGCACCGGGGCGTAGGCGCGCTTGGCGAAGGTGACCACGCGGTTGTCGCCGTGCGGCAGCTTCTTGCGCAGCATCCAGTAGGCCAGCAGTGGCACCAGGGTGAGCGAGAAGATCAGCGAGCCGACGAGCGCGGCCGAGACCGACAGCGCCATGGGCTGGAAGATGCGGCCTTCGTGGCGCTGCAACGCGAAGATGGGGATGTGCGCCGCGATGATGATGAGCATCGAAAACAGCGTGGGCCGGCCCACTTCGCCGGCGGCCTCGATGATGGTGTCGCGCCGGTCGCGGTCGTCCATGTCCTCGCCGCGCTCGGCCAGGCGGTGCATGATGTTCTCGATCACGATCACCGCGCCGTCCACGATGATGCCGAAGTCCATGGCGCCCAGGCTCAGCAGGTTGGCCGGCACGCCCATGATCTTGAGGCCCATGAAGGTCGAGAGCAGGGCCAGCGGAATGACCACCACCACGGCCAGGCTGGCGCGCAGGTTGGACAGGAAGATGTACAGCACCAGCGCCACCAGCAGCGCGCCTTCCACGAGGTTGTGGAACACCGTGGTGAGCGTCTTGTCCATGAGCCAGGTGCGGTCGTAGAACGGCACGATCTGCACGCCCGGCGGCAGGCCGCGCGCGTTCAGTTCGGCGATGCGGTCCTTCACGCCCTTGAGCACCACGCTCGGGTTCTCGCCCTTGCGCATCACGACGATGCCGGTGACCACGTCGTCGTCCAGGTCCTGGCCGACCACGCCCAGGCGCGGCACGGCGCCGATCTTGACCTGGCCGATGTCGCGGATCAGCACGGGCGTGCCGTTGCGTGAGGCCACCACGATGCGGCCGATGTCGTCGGCCGAGCGCAGCAGGCCCAGCCCGCGGATGGTGTACTGCTGCGCGCCCTGCGCGACGTAGCTGCCGCCGGCGTTGGCGTTGCCCCGGCCCAGCGCGTCCAGCAGGTTCTGGAACGTGACCTTGTAGGCGCGCAGCCGGTCCATGTCGGGCTGCACCTCGTACTGCTTGATCGAGCCGCCCATGGCCACCACATCGGCCACGCCGGGCACCTGGCGCAGCGCGCGCTCCACCGTCCAGTCCTCCACGGTGCGGATGTCGGTGGTCGACAGGCCGTCGCCCTTGAGGCGATAGCGCATGATCTCGCCCACCGGCGTGGCGTTCGGCGCGATCTCGGCCTGCACGCCGGGCGGCAGGTCGATGCTGGACAGCCGCTCGGCCACCTGCTGGCGCACGATGTTCGTGTTGGCCGCGTCGTCGTACGTGACCACGCTGAACGACAGGCCGAACTGCGTGTGCGAGAACACGCGGATCGAATTGGGCAGGCCTGCCAGGGCCGTCTCGATGGGCAGGGTGACCTGCTTTTCGACTTCCTCGGGCGCGCGGCCCGGGTACAGGGCGATCACCGTCACCTGGGTGTCCGTCACGTCGGGAAAGGCCTCGACGGACAGGTTCTTGAACGAGATGAATCCCGCCAGGGCGAACAGCACCGTGCCCAGCACGATGAACAGCGGCTGGTGCAGCGCGTAGTGGATGAGGCGCCTCATGGCTTGGCCGTCCCTTCCGCCTTGCCGCCCGCTTGGCTGGCGGGCGCGCCGGGCGCCGGTGCGGGCGCATCTTCCTCGGCGGCCTGGAACTGGCGGGCCAGCAGCAGCACGTTCTCGGCCACCACCTTCTCGCCGGCTTCCAGCCCGCGGGAGACGACCACCTCGCGCGGGCCTTCGTAGCCCAGCACCACCTTGCGCGGCTCGAACACGCCGGGCTCGCGCTGCACATAAACGGTGTGCTGCGTGCCGTTCAGGGTCACGGCGGCGGCGGGGATGACGACCCCGCCCTCGCGGCTTTCCTGCACGTGCACGGTGGCCAGCATCTCGGCCTTCAGGCGCCGGTCGGCATTGGGCACCACGCCGCGCACCTTGAGCGTGCGCGTGCCGGGGTCGATCGCGTCGGCCGCGGCGGTCACGCGGCCGGTGAAGGTGGCCTCGGGGTAGGCGGGCACCTGCAGGGTGAAGCTGTCGCCGGGGCGCAGCGAGGCCAGGTCGCCCTCGCGCGCGTCGATCTGCACCCACAGCGAGGCGGGGTCGGTCACCACGAACAGCGCCGGGTTGCCGGGGCCGGACTGGTCGGGCCGCACCTCCTGGCCGGGATTGAGGTTGCGCTCCACCACCACCCCCGCCATGCCGGCCGTGAGCGCGAGCTGCTGGTTCACGGCGTTGCCGCCGCCGTAGAGGCTGGTGCGCGCGGCGGCGCGGGCCACTTCGGCCTGGGCGCGCGCGGCGTCGGCCTCGGCCTGCTCCAGGTCCTTGCGGGCCACGATGCCGGCTTCGAACAGTTCACGCTGGCGGCGCAGGCCCTGCTGGGCGAACGACTGGTCTGCGCGGGCCTTGGCCGTGTCCGCCTGGGCCTGGCCGAAGTCGGGCGAGGCCAGCAGCGCCAGCGGCGCGCCCGCCTTGACCGACTGGCCCAGGTCGGCGCGGATGGCCGTGACGCGGCCGGCGAACGCGGGGTATACGCGCTGGGTGCGTTCCTCGTTCCACACCAGGCGTGCGGGCAGGTCCACGGCGATGTCCTTGCTTGCGCGCGCGGGGGCCACGGTCAGCAGCGCCAGTTGCGGGTGGCCGGGCGGAAAGCGCAACTGCCCCGACTGGGCGATGGGCGGTGCGGCTTCCGGCGCCGCGGCGGGTTCGGCGGCCTTGCTGCAGCCTTGCAGCAGCGCGCCACCGCCCAGGGCGAGGACGAGCAGGCCGCAGGTGGTCAGGCGCGGGAGGGAGAGGGCAGGGTGCACCATGGTGGACTTCGCGATACGAGAGGTGGAAGGGGAACGGCGGGGCATGGATTGGTGTGGCTGGACTTGGGGCGGGGCGTTCAGGGCAGGCTGCCCAGCAGGGCTTGCGGCTGCGTGCGCAGCAGCCAGGCGCCCTGGGCCTTGGCATAGTCGGCACGGGCCGAGAGCGCCTCCAGCGCCGTGGCGCGCAGGGTGCGCTGGGCGTCCAGCAGGTCGGTCAGCGGCATGGCGCCCTTGCGGTAGGCCAGCTCGGCGCTCTGCGCCACCTGGCGGGCGCGCGGCAGCACGCCTTCGTCGTAGCTGGCGGCACGGCGCGCGGCGCTCAGCGCGGCCTGCTGCAGGTGCTGCAGGTCCAGCAGGGCCAGGCGGCGCGTGTTGTCCAGCGCGTCCTGCGCGCGGGTCAGCTCGGCCTGGGCGCGGCCGATCTCGCCCTGGAACTGGTAGCCCCATTGCAGCGGGATCTGCACGCGCACTTCCAGCAGGCGGTTGGAGGTGCCGGGGTAGTGGTCCACCGAGGCACCCACCGTCCAGTCGGACTTGCGCAGGGCGCTGGCGTTGTCCAGCGCCGCCTGGGCGGACTGCACGCGGGCGATGGCGGCGCGCACGTCGGCCCGGGCCTCGGCCCATGCGCCCAGGTCGCCGCCGCCGTCCAGCGGGCCGCTGCCGGGGACCGCGCCCGAGACTGCGGCCGGGGGCAGGGCGGGCCAGTCGGTGCCGCCGGCCTGCACCGCCAGGCTGCTGGCCGTGACCTGCGCCAGCGCCAGCGCGGCTTGCTCCTGCAGCTGCGTGGCAGCTTGCGTGTCGGCACGGGCGCGTTCGGCCTCGATGCGGGTGCGCGACGCGTCCTGCGCGGACAGGTCGCCCGCCTTCACGCGGCGGTCGTCCAGGCGGGCCAGCTCGGCCACGCTGCGTTCGATCTCGGCGGTTTCGCGCACCCGCTCCTGCGCGGCCAGCAGATCGTAGTAGGCGGCGAGTGCGGCCTGCAGCTGCTGGGTCTGCGTGTCTTCCACATCCGCCTGGGCCGCATCGGCGGCGCGCTGGGCGGCCTGCGTGCGCAGCTCGCGCTTGTTGCCGCGCTCCCAGGTCCAGTCGATGCCCACCGACTTGTCGATGCGCTTGCGCGTGAGCATGTTGCCGGGCCCCAGGCCGTGCTGCAGGTCCATGGAGGTGGCCTTGGAACTGAACACCGGCAAGGGGGCATGGTCGGCGCTCAGCACGTCGGCGCGCGCCGCGGCCAGGGCCTGGCGGGACTGGATCACGTCGCTGTTGTCGCGGGCGGCGGCCAGGGCCTGCGCCAGCGTCCACTGTGGCGCCAGGGGGGCAGCGGCAGGGGCCGTGGCGACCGGCGCTGCGGTGCTGTCGGAGGCGCGGGTCTGGCTCCAGCCCGGCAGTGCGCAGGCCAGGGCGCAAAGGAGGATGCAGGGGTGTCGTATGCTCATGCCGCGTTTATCGGCGGGGGTGCCTGACCGCTACCTGACCTCGGGACTGCGGAAACTGCGTACCCCTTGCCCCGGCGCACCGCACAGCCGCCCAACAACCCAGCCCCAACCCATGCGAATCCTGGTCGTGGAAGACGATGACGTGCTGCGCGGCGTGATGCTGCGCAGCCTGACCGATGCGGGCCACCGCGTGGATGCCGCCGCCAGCGTGGCCGAGGCGCACCACTTCTGGAGCGTGCAGCCCTTCGATGCCGTGCTGCTGGACCTGAACCTGCCGCAGGGCGGCCCGCCGGGCAGTGCCCTCACCAGTGCAACGGCCAGCGGCCTCACGGTGCTGCGCGCGGCGCGGGCCCGGGGCGACCGCACGCCGGTGCTGGTGCTCACCGCGCGCGACCGCACCGAGGAGCGCATCGCCGGCCTGGATGCCGGCGCCGACGACTACCTGGGCAAGCCTTTCGATCTGGCCGAGGTGGAGGCCCGCCTGCGCGCCCTGGCCCGGCGCACGCTGGGCGCGGACGACCGCGCCGCCGTCGGCGCCCTGGTGCTGGACCGCCGGGCGCGCCGCTTCACCCTGCACGGCGCGCCGGCCGAACTGCCCGCGCGCGAATTCGAGGTGCTGTGGGAGCTGATGACGCCGCCCGGGCGCGTGGTGAGCAAGCGCACCCTGTCGGACAAGCTCTCCGACTTCGACGAGGCCCTGGGCGACAACGCGCTGGAGGCCTTCATTTCCCGCCTGCGCAAGAAGCTGCAGGGCAGCGGCGCGGGCATCCGCACGCTGCGCGGCCTGGGCTACATGGTGGAGCCCGAGGCGGGCGGGCCCGGCGCGCCATGACCGCCACCAACCCCCCCTCGCCCCCGCCGGCGCCCGCGCAGCGCGAGCCCCGCTCGCTGCAGGCGCGGCTGCTGCGCCACGTGCTGGTGCCGCTGGGCCTCACGTGGCTGGTGGGCACGGCCGGCTCGGTGCTGCTGGCCAATGCCTTCACCCAGCGCGCGTTCGACCGCTCGCTGCTCGACGATGCCTACGCGGTGGCCGCCAACGTGCGCGCCAAGGGTGATGGGCTCGATTTCGCGCTCACCTCGCGCGAGGTCAAGGCCGTGCTGTTCGACCAGGTGGAGACGGTGTACTTCGCGGTGTTGCGGCCCGATGGCTCCATGCTGGCGGGCAACGCCGGCGGCATGCCGGTGCCGCCGCCGCGCGGCGACGAGGCCTACCGGTTCTCCGACATCCAGTTCCATGGCCGGGCGCTGCGCGCGGTGCGGCTCGATGTGCGCGAGCCCCTGCCGTTCGAGGTCGTCACCGCGCAGACGGTGCACAGCCGCAGCGCCATGCTGCGCAGCGTGCTGCTGTACTCGGGCGTGTCGCAACTGCTGCTGCTGGTGGCGCTGGCCGTGTGGCTGCGCCGCGCCATCCAGCGCGACCTGCAGCCCCTGGCCGCGTTCCAGCAGGCGCTGGACCGGCGCGACGCGCGCGACCTGGCCCCCGTGCCCGTGGAGGCCTCCACCCGCGACGTGCAGCACCTGGGCGCTGCGGTGAACGACCTGCTCGCGCGCGTGGCCCAGGGGGTGCGCGCGCAGCGCGAGTTCGCCGGCAACGTGGCGCACGAACTGCGCACCCCGCTGGCGGGCATCCGCGCGCTGGCGGGCTACGGCCTGGCCCACAGGGACCCCGCCGTGTGGCGCGAGCAGCTGGCCGGCATTGCCGACAGCGAGGCCCGCGCCAGCCACTTGGTGGACCAGCTGCTCGCGCTGGCCCTGGCCGACGAGGCCCGCGGCGCCATGCCCCGCCAGCCCGTGGCCCTGGACGAGCTGGCGCGCGACGCCGTGCTGCGCTTTCTGCCCCGCGCCGATGCGGCGGGCGTGGACCTGGGCGCCACCGGCCTGGACCAGCCCGTGGTCGTGCAGGGCCAGCCGCTGCTCATCGAGGGGGTGCTGGGCAACCTGATCGACAACGCCCTGCGCTACGGCCGCCCGGGCGCCGGCACGCGGCCCCGCGTGACCGTGGAAATCTCGCGCGAGGCCACGGCCGATGGCCGCGAAGCCACCGTGCTGGCCGTGGTCGACAACGGCCCGGGCCTGTCGGCCGCGCAGCGCACCAACCTGCTGCAGCGCTGGGCCCAGGGCCGCGAGGGCGAGCGCCTGGGGCAGGGCGCGGGCCTGGGGCTCGCCATCGTGGCGCGCTATGCCGAACTGCTGGGCGTGCGCCTGGCGCTGGAGCCGGGCCCGCAGGGCGAAGGCCTGTGCGTGCGACTGGTGTTCGCTGGGTGAGTGCAGTGCCCGCGTCGGGATGTGCAGCATGCACGGCTGCGGGTCAGAACTTGACCAATTTCAGATGCGACATCAGTTGCCTGAACAGCGCGGGCGACAGGCGCCCGGACACCATGTAGTAGTGCTCGGGATCGGGGGTGAAGATGTACAGAAGATCCCGGCTGGGCTCTATGTCCTGGATGCGGATGGCGGTGAAGGGGCCCTTGGAGAATTTCTCGTAGTGCACCGAATTCGCAATGCCCTCGACCTTGCGGGCCCGGTCGATCACGGGATCGCCCAAATTGGCCTGCCCCAGCAACTCGTAGAACGCCAGCGGCGTCTGGATGCCATGCTTTTCCAGCACGCCTAGCTTTTGGTAAAGCTCTTGCAGCTTGGCGAAATCCTTCAGTTGAATAATGGGGCCGTCCACGAGGCCGTCGGGCATGTTGTTCTCGGTGGGCGCGAGGATGACGAAGGGATCCCCCCCTGGCGGCACGAAGAACTTGCCCACCAGATGCCGGGGGACTTTCAGTTCCAACCAGCCGTACTGCAAGGCCACGCATCCGGAGCAACGCTGGTACGGCGGCCAATCGCGGTTTTCCAGCATGCCCTTCTCGCCGGCGAAGGCGGAGCCTACCAGCGATGCGTGCAGCAGGGCGCAGAAAAGCAGCGGCTTCAGGCGCATGGCATGAACCTCAGGGCCGCGATGCCCGTGGCTGCCAGTTCGAAAGGGGAGCGGAAATTGCCAATGACTTTCTTGGCGCAGGAAACGGTGAATTTGTTTTCGATGTTCCGATAGCCTGTGGTCGCCAACTGCGTAGCAAGCCACAGCACGGAAGGCGGCCCGCCTGCGGGGCGGGGAACGAAAGACATGGCCTTGGAACATTTGGCGGTTTCCAACAGCATCTGGTGGAACACGAGGGCCACGCTGTCGTTCACGGTGCCGTCCCACGGCACTTGGACATGGGCGAACCGGAAGAACGATTCGATCATCGCTCTGAGTTCATCCTGCGATTTGTCGGCAGCGTCGCCCTTGGCAACGGGATTGGACATGGAGAACCTCCTTTTTGAATGCGTTTGAATTCTGTCAAGCGGAACGAAATATAAAGAGGTTCGGATGCACGCAGCCTTCAAAATTGCAAGATGACGTAACTAAATATCAAGCTCCGTACCCATCATTCGAAAACGGGCCGGAAGAAGCTGCGCTCGTAGCTCAGGATGCAGCGCGTTTCCTGCGCGTAGCGGAAGGCGGCGAGGCATTCCGGGTCCTGCATCGACTGCGCGCGGTAGGTCTCGTACGCCGCCAGCGAGGGAAAGGTGAACAGCGCCAGCGCGATGTTGTTCGCGCCTTCGGACGGCAGGAAATAGCCGTGGTGCTGGCCGCCGAATTTCTCCACCAGCGGGATCCAGAGCTTGCCGTAGTGCTCGAATTCGGCGAGCTGGTGGGGGTCGATGACGTAGCGCAGGTAGCAGGTGATCATGGGGGTGCCGTGAAAAGAGGGGGACGAAAAAAGCCCGCCGGGCCTTCGGAGCCGTGGCGGGCCGTGCCAGCGGGCACTTTACGCTGCGGCGCGCGTCAGGCGGCCTTTTCCGCCAGCGTGGGGTAGTCGGTGTAGCCCTTCTCGCCGCCGCCGTAGAACGTGCTTTGGTCCCATGCGTTGAGCGGTGCGTTCTGGCGCAGGCGCTCGACCAGGTCCGGGTTGGAGATGAAGGGCTTGCCGAAGGCGACGATGTCGGCATCGCCGCTGGCCACCGCCTGGGTGGCGAGGGCGCCGTCGTAGGCGTTGTTCACCATCCACGCGCCCTTGCCGCCGGCCGCGCGGTAGGCGGCCTTGAGCGCGGCGTAGTCGAAGGGGCGGCCTTCCACTTCGCGCGGGCCGCCGGTGGCGCCTTCGATCACATGGATGTAGGCCAGGCCCAGTGGTGCGAGCTGGCGGATCACGTAGTCGAACAGGGGTTGCGGGTCGGCATCGGCGATGTCGTTGGCCGGCGTCACGGGCGACAGGCGGATGCCCACCTTGCCGCCGCCGATGGCATCGACCGCGGCGCGCGTGGCCTCCAGCAGCAGGCGGGCGCGGTTTTCGATGCTGCCGCCGTAGTCGTCCGTGCGCTGGTTGGCGCCGGTCTTGAGGAACTGGTCCAGCAGGTAGCCGTTGGCCCCGTGGATCTCCACGCCGTCGAAGCCCGCCGTCTCGACCGCGTTGCGCGCGGCGGCGGCGTAGTCGTGCACGATGCCGGGCAGCTCGCCCGCATCGAGCGCGCGGGGCTCGGACGTGGGCACGAACTGGCCCTTGCCGGTCGCGCGGTCCACCAGGTAGGTCTTGGACTTGGCGGTGATGGCCGATGGGGCCACGGGCTTGCCGCCGTCCGGCTGCAGGTCGTTGTGCGAGATGCGGCCCACGTGCCACAGCTGGGTCACGATCTTGCCGCCGCGTGCGTGCACGGCCTCGGTCACGCGCTTCCAGCCATCGAGCTGCTCGGTGCCGTACAGGCCCGGCACGTCGGCATAGCCCTGGCCCTGGTGGCTGATGGCGGTGGCTTCGGTGATGAGCAGGCCGGCGGTGGCGCGCTGGGCGTAGTAGGTGGCCGTGATGTCCTTCGGGATGGCCTCGGGCGAGCGGTTGCGCGTGAGCGGCGCCATGGCAATGCGGTTGGCCAGGTGCAGATCGCCGGCCTGGACCGGATCGAAGAGAGTCGTCATGACAGGGTGCTTTCTTTGGAGGGACAGGAAAAAAACGGGGCCTGGGCTCCGGGGTGGCGCGGGGCCGGGCCCGTTCCAAGCCAGGGACACGAACTTACCGCCATTTCCCGAAGGCTGCAGTGCACTGGCGACCCCAAGGATTTGCCGACTGTGCTAGCGGCGGCGGTGCCCCCCCGCGCGCCGCTGGCGTGCTGCGGCGCGCTGATGCGTTTTCCGGATATCGATGCGCGAAACGGGCGCATGCGGCGCGGGGGCCGGTTCCTAGAATTTTGCGCAAGGGCCCATCGACGGCCCGGCCCGCGCACCCTGCGCCCCAGGGGCTGCCCGTCGCGGGTGCCCCTCTCTTTTGCTCCAAGGAACCCCCCATGCAATCCCCGTTCTCCGCCACCCGCAGGGCCGCCGTGCGCGGCCTTTCCGCCCTGCTGGGCGCCACCTTGTTCTGCGCGGCGGCCGGGGCGCAGGGCAAGAAGGAGGTGGTGATCGGCTACCAGGACATGGTCGTGCCGTGGCGCTATGCGCAGGAGACCCGGGAGGTCGAAAAGCGCACGGGCTACCAGGTCACCTACCGCAAGCTGGGCAGTGGGGCCGAGGTGGTTCGCGCACTGGCCCCCGGTGCGATCCACATCGGCGAGGCGGGGTCTTCGCCGTTCGCCTCGGCGCTGTCGCAGGGCGTGCCCATCGAGGTGTTCTGGATCCTGGACGACATCCACGAGGCCGAGGCCCTGGTGGCCCGCAACGGCTCGGGCGTGAGGCAGCTGGCGGACTTGAAGGGCAAGAAGATCGGCCTGCCGTTCGTCTCGACCACGCACTTCCACACGCTGGTGGCACTGCAGGCGGCGGGCGTGGACCCCAAGGGCGTGAAGATCGTGAACCTGCGCCCGCCCGAGATCCTGGCGGCGTGGGAGCGCGGTGACATCGACGCCACGTTCGTGTGGGACCCGGTGCTGGCCAAGGCCAAGCAAAGCGGCACGGTGATCGCCACCTCGGGCCAGATCGCCGCGCAGACCGGCAAGGCCACGTTCGATGCGCTGGCTGTGTCCAAGCCGTTCGCGCGCGAGCACGATGCCTTCCTGACCCAGTTCGTGCAGGTGCTGGCCGATGCCGACCGCGCGTACACGGCCCAGAAGGCCGCCTGGACGGCCGATTCGCCCCAGGTCAAGGCGGTGGCGAAGTGGACCGGCGCCGAGGCGCCCACGGTGCCTGCCAGCCTGGCGCTGTATGCCTTCGTGCCGCCGGCCGAGCAGGCCTCGCCGAAATGGCTGGGCGGCGGCGCGCAGTCGGTGGCGGCCCAGTCGCTGGCCGCCACGGCCGCCTTCCTGAAAGAGCAGGGCACCATCCAGACCGTGCTGCCCGACTATTCGGTGGGCGTGAACCCCACCTGGGTGCAGCGTGCGAAGTAGCCTGCTGGCCGCGGGCGAAGACCCTGCGGCCTTGCCGCCCGTGGCCCATGGCGCGGGCGATCTGGTCATCCGCGGCCTGAGCGTGCGCTACGCCGGCGCGCGCGGGGCCGCGCCGGTGCTGGCGCTCGCCGGCGTGGACCTGGACATCGCCGCGGGCGAACTCGTCGTCGCCCTGGGCGCATCGGGCTGCGGCAAGACCACGCTGCTCAACTGCATTGCCGGATTCACGCCGGCCTCGGCGGGACACATCGCGCTGGGCGGGCGCGTGGTGCGCGGGCCGGGGGCCGAGCGCGGCGTGGTGTTCCAAAAGCATGCGCTGATGCCCTGGCTCAACGTGATCGACAACGTGGCGCTGGGCCTGCGGCTGCGCGGTGTTCCACGTGGAACGCGCCGGACGGTGGCGGCCGAGACGCTGGCCCTGGTGGGGCTGGAGGCGTTCGCCCAGGCGCCCGTGTGGCAGCTGTCGGGCGGCATGCAGCAGCGCGTGGGCATTGCCCGCGTGCTGGCCAGCGACCCGGACGTGATGCTGATGGACGAGCCGCTGGGCGCGCTCGACGCCTTCACGCGCGAATCGCTGCAGGAACTGGTGCTGCGGCTGTGGCAGCGCACGGGCAAGACCATTTTCTTCATCACCCACGACGTGGAGGAGGCGCTGTTCCTCGCCTCGCGCCTGGTGGTGATGTCGCCCCGCCCGGGCCGCATCGTGCGCGAGCAGGCCCTGGCGTTCAACCGCGCCCATTTGGGCGGCCAGGCGGCGCGCGCTGTGAAATCCAGCCCGGACTTCATCGCCTGGCGCGAGCGGGTGCTCGACTGGGTCGGGCCGCAGGCCGGGGTGCCCGGGCGGCCCGTGGGGGCGGGCGCATGAGTGGGGGGATGGGTCAGCCGACGGCCCCGCAGGACGCGGCGCTGCGGCCCCTGGCCACGGAGCCTGATCCGGCCACGGTGCGCCCCGTGTCGCCCTTCCTGCGGCCCGGTGCGGGCAGCAGCCGGGCCTTGAGCGCCCTGTGCGTCGTGGCGCTGCTGGCCCTGTGGTGGGCCGCCACGCACTGGCGCTGGGTGCCGCCGCTGTTCCTGCCTGCGCCGAGCGCCGTGGCGCGGGCGTTCTCCGATGCCTGGCACGGGCGGATCCAGGGCGGCGAGCCGCTGTGGGTGCACCTGCAGTGGAGCGCCCTGCGCGTGTTCGGCGCGTTCGCGCTGGCCGCCGTGACGGCCGTGCCCGTGGGCATCGCCATGGGGGTGAGCCGCACCGCGCGCGGGGTGTTTGACCCGCCGATCGAGTTCTACCGGCCCCTGCCGCCCCTGGCCTACCTGCCGCTCATCGTGATCTGGCTGGGCATCGACGAGGCGTCGAAGGTGCTGCTGATCTACCTGGCGTGCTTCGCGCCCATCGCCCTGGCGGCCAAGGCCGGCGTGCGCAGCGCCAGCACCGAGCAGCTCAATGCCGCGGCTTCGCTGGGCGCGAGCCGCCTGCAGGTGGTGTGGCATGTGGTGGTGCCGGCGGCGCTGCCGGAGATCCTGGTGGGCCTGCGCATCGCCCTGGGCTTTGGCTGGACGACGCTGGTGGCGGCCGAGATGGTGGCCGCCACCGTGGGCGTGGGGCAGATGGTGCTCAACGCCTCGAACTTCCTGCGCACTGACCTGGTGGTGATGGGCATTCTGGTGATCGGCCTGGTGGCCTGGTCCTTCGACCTGGCCGTGCGCTGGGCCGAGGCGCGGCTGGTGCCGTGGAAGGGGCGTGCCTGAATCCAGGCACCGAAGGCACGCCCGACCCCCGCCGTTGGTCTGGCTTACTTGAGCAGGCCTTCGGCCTTGAGGGCCGCCTGCACCGCAGGGCGGGCGCCCACGCGGGCATGGTGGGCCGACAGGTGGGTCAGGTGGGACGTGTCCAGGCCCACCACCTTGCCCCAGCCGACGACGGTGAACAGGTAGCCGTCGGCCACCGAGAAATGCTCGCCCATGAGCCATTCCTTGCCGTCGAGCTGGCTGTCCACCCACTGCAGGCGCGACAGGAGCTTTTCGCGCACGGTGGTCTTGTATTCCTCGGGCGTGGACGAACCGAATAGCGGGCTGAAGCCCTTGTGCAGTTCGGTGCCGATGAAGGTCAGCCATTCCTGCAGGCGGTAGCGGGCCAGGGTGCCATTGGCGGGGGCCAGGTTCTTGAGGGGGGCTTGGTCGGCGATGTATTGCACGATGGCCGGGCCTTCGCGCAGGCGGGTGCCGTCGTCCAACTCCAGCAGGGGCACGTAGCCCAGCGGGTTGATCGTGTAGTAGTCCGTGCCGTCTTGCAGCTTGTGGCTCTTGGTGCTGGCCAGCACGGGGGTGAAGGCCAGGCCCGCTTCGTTCAGGGCGATGTGGGGGGAGAGCGAGCAGGCGCCGGGGCTGTAGTAGAGCTTCATGGATGACCCGAAGGTGTGGTGTTGGACAAGCTCCGCATGCTAGCCGGAAGCGGCCGAGGCCGCTGAAGGCGGGGGCGCCGGGCGCGTGACCGCCTCCAGCTGGCTCGAGTAGTGCAGGGCAACTACATTCACAAAGCCGCCCTGGTCGAGGGCCCTGGGCGTTTCCACCCGCACCCTTGAAAACTGGTGCGCCCACCGCGACTTCCCGAAGGCCCGCAGCCTGACTGGTAGCCGCCTCGTCTTCTTCAACGCTGCTGAGGTTGAAGCCTGGCTGGAACAGGCCCTCGAAACGGGGGGGCAGCAATGAAGCGCCGCGGCACCCGCATCCCGTACGCGCTGAACAACCGCTGGTATGAGCGCTACGGCAAAGACACAGCTACTTCTGCCTGCCGCGCGCACTGCTCTTCGCCATGGTGGATCTCATCGACAACGTCACCTTGTATGCCCATGTCGCACTGGCCTCGTGCCACTACGAGGACAACACGACGTTCGCCGGACAGGAAAGGATGAAAGCGCCGTGCCGCGGCTACCTGGCCGACCTCGAAACGCTGGGCCCCATCAAGCGGGAACCCTTCGGGCGTGGTTCCAAAATCCTGTTCGAGTGCCGGACGCGGGCGCGCATCAAGCAAGGCGCCGCCGTGCTGGAGCAGAAGAAGCGTGAGGCGCTGTAGCGGCGCAAACAGACCAAGGCCAGCAAAGCAGCTCCCGCGCCCAAAGCGCCGCCTGCGCAACGGTTCGACGACGACATGCCGGACATGGGCGACCTCTGGTGCGGCGACTGATGAAACACGGCGCTCACCCGCGCACGCCGGCCAGTCTTACCCCTGGCCGGCGCTTTTTCAGCAAGCACGCCAGCCCATGCCGGCACCCCATGCTCCTGACCTTTGGCTGTGGGGCGCGCAGCGACCCTTTCCCCTCATCACCCGCAGCAGCCAAGCCAACCCGGGCAAGCACCGCATGCGGGTGATTGTCGCCCGTTGGGCGACTTCTTCTTTGGTTTTTGCCAAGGGGTTCTGGCGCAAGGAACGACTTCTCTGAACACGCTTCTTTTTGGGTGTTCTTCGAAGAAAATTAAACCCGCACCTGCTTCTTTGGAGAATGCTTTTTATTCGTGGTGAACAGCATGGCGGCAGACCAATCCGGGTAACAGTCATCCGGCAAAACTACCCCTGCAGTCGTTACCTGGTTACAGCGTTGTGGACGCAGCACCCGGGTGCCACCGCTGGGTACGATTAGTCTTCTTCCCCATCCTCGGAGTCATCTGCTAGAGATTGGTCCTCGTTGCGGACAATCACGCGCTTGTGTGAACCGAGACTAATCCTTATTTCACCGGCAGAGGCGCGAGCGCCAAAATCCAGCAGCTGAATACGACGCTTCGCTGGGTCGCCGTTAATCGTCTTCTCAAACGCAGATATCTCGGTTACTGGCGCTCTCACATACTTTTCAATGAACCGCGCCATCACTGCACCTGCCTCGGCCTCCAAATGCGCCCAAGCTTCATCGCCGATGTAGGCATGCCCACCATTAGCTTCATACACAGCTTTCAGACCCGCCATAGTCGGATTTGGAGTTGGGTCCAATATCACCAGAACTGGGACGGCGCCTGAGGTTTTGCAATCAACGGCAAACTGATGTTCTTCACCAATGCGCCCTTGGCCACTCGCTGCAATGGTCACTCGCAGTTTAAATTCATAAGCTAGCGGTGGCCTGCCCGGCACTGCCTTCCAGCAGTCCACCTGACGTCCCTTCGAAGGGTCGTCGGTGCGCTTGACAACCTTGGCCCGTGAGCCTTTAGGGAACCTCTCAAAACTTCCGAATTTGCAAGGCTTGAACGCCGTAACTCGTGATTTGTAAGCGCGCCAAGTGGCTGAGACAGGGGTTTTGAGAGGTTCCCTTTAGGCTCCCCGCCTATAGCGGCTGCAAGAATAGGTTCGAAAAGGTAGCCTGTCTCCTGCGCCGATCTGTTATCTAGGTCATAGAAGAATTTTCGCCAGGTCAACCATGAAGCAAGTGCTTCAGGTTCGACGTGACCATATTCCATGAGTGAGCGTGGAGACACCTGAACCATTGTCGGCATTGGTTGAGCGGACAAAATCTTGGTGTATTTCTTCCGACGCTTGTGCAACTCCGATAAACACCTAAGGTAAGTAAAAAAATCAGGTATATCAATTGCGGCTTGGCGCATCAACGCCACATGCTCAAGTTCACCCAACTGAATGGGGGCTTCAAACCATCCATCGGGAACGCAATAGTAATCAAACCCGGGATTTATCTTTGCAGCCAAGCCAGGGTGTATCTTCTCAAGTTTCGAAAAACGCTCTGTATCGTAGTAGACCATGCCGATGAGTTTCGCAAACTCACCTGCACTCATGACTACCGGCAGAGCTGTCGCAGAACCTAATGTTGTGACCTTGGTCAGAAACTTCGACTCTTCCGCAGAAAGTCGCAATGGGGTTTCACTCATAATTCGCCAAATTCAAGTTGTTGTTGTTGAATACCCCGCAGAAGCAACTCGGTCTTCTGAAGTGCCTCACTCATTCCGAATGCTTCCGTAAGCATGTATCCAAGAAGTCGCGCATCACCCTTGCGCGGCGACGCGACCCCTGAGCCAAATCTCCCGTCAAGCATCTCAAGGTGCCTAGCAAAAACAGATGCCGCCAATGGCGGAACAGCATTTCCAATCTGCTGAATAACGCTCGCAGCGTTACCAGAAAATGAATATAAATCCGGAAAAGTTTGAATTCTTGCGCACTCGCGAATAGTCAATGGCCTATTCTCATGAGGATGAATAAATTCTCGGGATGCCGCTCCAGTGATAGTCAGGCTCTGCAGGTCACCATTCAAGCGCTTCACGCCCGACGGAGCGCCACCCCGTTTATCGGTTGGGGTCCCGTCTTGCACACGTCGGAAGGCTCTACGCCTGAAGCTCTCGTGCCAATACTCTTGAGGCAAGTCCTTCATAGTCTGACCGGGTCGAAGGAGCGAATACATTTCGTCATCCTTGACATCAACATTTTGAAAATGCTCGGTCAAAGAGCCGCCTTTGTTGCCTAACCTCATTCTTGCGTCGAAGTCATTAACTGGAACTTCGGACGAATAGTTTATTTTTTCCTGCCGAGATTTTCCCGCTGCCGGCAACCCAGCCAGTGCTTCGTCAAGCGTAGGCGCAAAAGGCTTACCGCTATGCTTCTTTGACTTCCCAGAGGCATACGACTGCGTTTCTTCCGGGAACTCAAAGTCAATTCCCAAGCAATTCCCGATTATCAAGACGCGCTTTCGTGTTTGAGGAACACCGTAGGCGGCCAGATTGACCTTCTGAACCCGAACAGAATACCCAATCCGAAGAAACTCTTTCACAAGGGCGTAAACAGCAGCGCCATGCCCGGATGTAAGTAGACCTTCGACATTCTCGAATATGAACCAGCGCGGACGCAGGCGGTCAACGATGTTCAGATAATTGAATATCAGGCGATTGCGAGGGTCGCTTGAGTCACGCGACCCGGCCGTGCTAAACCCTTGACAAGGAGGTCCGCCGATGACGGCAAAGGGGGCACGCCCACCGGCTATTTTTCGGAAGTATTCAGGGTCGATGGACGAAAGGTCAACGTTATGGCAGTCGCTACCAACGTTTCGCTCATAGGTTGCGCACGCATACTGGTCAATCTCTGCGCCACAAAGCGGCTTCAACCCAGCCAGAGCAAATCCATAAGAAAAGCCTCCGGCACCGGAGAAGAACGAGAGAACGTCGTCGGATTGCGCGTGGGAGCTGTGCATCTAGCCAGTTTACCGGCAGGGCACGTCTTTAGGTGCCGCCGCGAAGCGGTGGGGCCAAGGTGTCCAGTCGCAGCCCTTCAAGGAGCGCCGTGCCCACACGGCCGACTTGAAGCCGGGGAGCCGAAGGAAGATTTCGCCCCAGCGAAATCAGGCCGCCCACGGCCGGTGACGCCCGGGGGCTTAGCCCCGCCCCCGCCCCCGGCCGCTGAAAGCGGTCGGGCACCCTGTACGGGACGGGCGTCCAGCCCGAGCCGATGGAGGGGCCGCAAGGCACCTCCGTTGGCGCGCGTGTTGGGGTGGATGAGGACGTCCAGCCCGCAAGGTGGCGTGTCGCCAGCGACCTCGAGCCACACTCAGCGCTTTGGCGCCGTCTCGGCCTCGACCTGCCCAAGCCAGCGCATGGCCTGCTCGCGGCTATTGCCGCACATGTCGGGGCACGGCTTGAGAGATGCGCAGACAGCCGGCCTCTCGGGGTGACCGAAAATCTTGCACCGCTCTTGCTCATCAAGCTGCACACATCTCACACCCGCCGGTTTTCCCTCGGGCATTCCTGGGATGGGACTGGAAATGGACGGTGCCGTGCAGCAGGCGCCACAAAGGTCACGGCACTGCATTAACATCGCTTGGCTGACAACCGGCTGGCCCTGAGGCATGCCGGGATCGGGGTGGTGATCGAGGCCGCCGGGCCGGCAAGTGGTCACAACCAACCCCCACATCTGTTCGCTATTGAAATAATAGCTATATACCATAGTGGATATTGAGGTGCGGCACCGCTCGGGCCATATCCCTGGGTGGCCTGCCTCAAGCGGGCAGGCCCGGAATGGCCAGCCGGTCGGCCGCCCACAGCACCTGGTCCACCACGGCGCGCACGCGCTGGCGGTGCGGCTCGTGTGCCAGGACGCCCTGGTCGTCCAGGGCGCTGGCCGCCAGGCCCAGGGCGAAGGCCTGGGGGGCCACCCAGCACTCCAGGTTGATGAGCAGGGGCGCCAGGTGGCTCTGCGAGCGCAGGCCGCCCAGGCCGCCGTTGGAGGCGCTCAGCATGCCCACCACCTTGCCGCGGAAGGGGCGGGTGCCATCGCTCCACACCGGGTGGCCGGCCACGGGGCTGGAGGCCCAGTCGATGGTGTTCTTGAGCAGGGCGGTGTAGCTGCCGTTGTACTCGGGCGAGCAGATGATCCAGCCCGGGTGGGCATCCAGCACGGCCTTCAGGCGCAGCACGTCGGGCGGGGTGCCGGCGGCTTCCAGGTCGGCGTTGTACATGGGGATGTCGAAGTCCGACAGTTCGAGCAGCGTCACGTCGGCCCCGGCATCGCGCGCGATGTCGGCGGTGGCGCGGGCGAGACGGCGGTTGAACGATTGCTGGCGGGT
This sequence comes from Acidovorax sp. SUPP1855, assembly GCF_030158955.1. Taxonomy (NCBI): domain Bacteria; kingdom Pseudomonadati; phylum Pseudomonadota; class Betaproteobacteria; order Burkholderiales; family Comamonadaceae; genus Acidovorax; species Acidovorax sp. SUPP1855. The sequence goes on from NZ_BQXI01000006.1 coordinate 25,759, forward strand.
ACTGCCCGCGAAGACGAGGAGTTTTTGCATGGCCGCGATTGAAGCACACCGGGGGGGCAGGAAACCTGCAAGAAACCCGTTGTTGCAAGGCACCTGTTCCACGTGAAACAGCACCGGTGGCAGGGGCGGGCCCGAAGTGGGAAAATCACGGGTTTTCCAGCCTGCCAGGGCCGGCCTTCGGCGCCGTTCCTGCCGGGCACGCCCCGCGCCCTGCGGCGGCGATCGAATCGATGAACGGCCCCGCGGGGCCCCGGAGCAGTCCCATGTTGTACACCCAGGAATTTGATGTCATCGTCGTCGGTGGCGGCCATGCCGGCACCGAGGCCGCGCTGGCCGCCGCGCGCATGGGCCAGCGCACGCTGCTGCTCACGCACAACATCGAGACGCTGGGGCAGATGAGCTGCAACCCCTCCATCGGCGGCATCGGCAAGGGCCATCTGGTCAAGGAAGTGGATGCGCTGGGCGGCGCCATGGCGCTGGCCACGGACGAGGGCGGCATCCAGTTCCGCATCCTCAACAGTTCCAAAGGACCGGCCGTGCGGGCCACGCGCGCACAGGCCGACCGCATCCTGTACAAGGCCGCCATCCGCCGCATGCTGGAGAACCAGCCCAACCTGTGGCTGTTCCAGCAGGCGGTGGACGACCTGATGGTCGAGGGCGACCGCGTGGTGGGCGCCGTCACGCAGGTGGGCCTGCGGTTTCGCAGCCGCACCGTGGTGCTCACGGCCGGCACCTTCCTGGACGGCAAGATCCATGTGGGCCTGAACAACTACGCCGCCGGCCGCGCGGGCGACCCGCCGGCCGCGAGCCTGTCGGCCCGCTTGAAGGAACTGAAGCTGCCGCAGGGGCGCCTGAAAACCGGCACGCCGCCGCGCATCGATGGCCGCAGCATCGACTTTTCCCAATGCGAGGAGCAGCCCGGCGACGGCATGCCCGGCGGCGTGAACGAGGGCACGGTGCCGGTGTTCAGCTTCATGGCGCATGCGCACGGCGGGGCGGCGATGCACCCGCGCCAGGTGCCGTGCTGGATGACCCACACCAACGAGCGCACGCACGACATCATCCGCAGCGGCTTCGACCGCAGCCCGATGTTCACCGGCAAGATCGAGGGCGTCGGCCCGCGCTACTGCCCGAGCGTGGAAGACAAGATCAACCGGTTCGCCGACAAGGACAGTCACCAGATCTTCCTGGAGCCCGAAGGCCTGACCACGCACGAGTTCTACCCCAACGGCATCAGCACCAGCCTGCCGTTCGACATTCAATACGACCTGGTGCGCAGCATGGCGGGGCTGCAGAACGCGCACATCCTGCGCCCCGGCTACGCCATCGAGTACGACTATTTCGACCCGCGCTCGCTCAAGAGCACGTTCGAGACGCGGCAGGTGCAGGGATTGTTCTTCGCCGGTCAGATCAACGGCACCACGGGCTACGAAGAGGCCGCGGCGCAGGGGTTGTTCGCCGGCATCAATGCCGCGCTGCAGTGCCGCCAGATCAAGGGCGAGGCCAACGATTTCGGCGGCGCCTGGCTGCCGCGCCGGGACGAGGCCTACCTGGGCGTGATGGTGGACGACCTCATCATCAAGGGCGTGACCGAGCCCTACCGCATGTTCACCAGCCGGGCCGAGTTCCGCCTGCAGCTGCGCGAGGACAACGCCGACATGCGCCTGACCGAGGCCGGCCGCCAGCTGGGCCTGGTGGACGATGCGCGGTGGGATGCCTTCAGCCGCAAGCGAGACGCGGTTTCACGTGAAACAGAGCGTCTCAAGGCCACCTGGGTGAATCCCCGCAGCCTGCCGGCCGAGGAGTCGGCGCGGGTGCTGGGCAAAGCCATCGAGCACGAATACAACCTGTTCGACCTGTTGCGGCGTCCGGAAGTGGACTACGCCACGCTCATGGGCATGGACGGTGGCCGGCTGGCGTCGCCGGACGTTTCACGTGAAACACTCGGTGAGCTGGCCGACCCGGTGGTGGAGCAGGTGGAGATCGCCGCCAAATACTCCGGCTACATCGACCGACAAAAGGACGAAGTGCAGCGCGCCGCCCATTTCGAAACCCTGCGCCTGCCCGCCGAGTTGGACTATCTCCAGGTGCCGGCCTTGTCCATCGAGGTGCGCCAGAAGCTGCAGAAGCACCGTCCGGAAACCCTGGGCCAGGCCTCGCGCATCTCGGGCGTGACGCCCGCCGCGATCTCGCTGCTGCTGGTGCATTTGAAGAAGGGCGGTTTCAAGGGCTTCAGCGCCACGCCTGCCACAGCCGAGGTGCCCGCATGACCGCGCAGGCGTTGCAGGACACGCTGGCCGAAGGCGCGCAGGCCCTGGGGCTGGGGCTCGGCAGCGCCCAGATCGGCCAGTTGATGGAGTTCCTGGCGCTGCTGCAGAAGTGGAACAAGGTCTACAACCTGACGGCCGTGCGTGACCCGCAGGAAATGCTCACCCACCACCTGCTGGACAGCCTGGCGGCGGTGCCGCCGCTGCGCCGCCAGCTGGCGCAGGTGCCGGCGGACATGGATGCCAACCCCGCGCTGCCGCCCCGGCTGCTGGACGTGGGCTCGGGCGGCGGGTTGCCTGGCGTGGTGTTCGCCATCTGCTGCCCGGGCCTGGACGTGAGTTGCGTGGACACCGTGGCCAAGAAGGCGGCGTTCATCCAGCAGGCCGCCGTGACGCTGCGCCTGCCCAACCTGCACGGCATCCACGCCCGGGTCGAGACCCTGGCCGGGCCGTACGATCTGGTGAGCTGCCGCGCCTTCGCCTCGCTGCCGGACTTCACCACCTGGTCGAGCGGCGCCATGGCAGGGCACGCCGTGTGGCTGGCCATGAAGGGCAAGCGGCCCGATGACGAGATCGCCGCGCTGCCGACGGGCGTGCAGGTGTTTCACGTGGAACCTCTCGCCGTGCCCGGCCTGGATGCCGAGCGCTGCATCGTCTGGATGCGACGCCCGGCGGGTGCGCCGCCGGCCGTCGCTTAAACTCGCTCCTCCAGTTTTCGGGGGGCTTTCATGTTTGGCGTAGCAGATTACGGCGCGTTCGTCGCAGCCATCGTGTTGTTCCTCGCCATTCCCGGCCCCGGCAACCTGGCGCTCATCACCTCCACCAGCAAGGGCGGCGTGCGCGCCGGCCTGGCCGCCACGCTGGGCGTGATGGCTGGCGATCAGGTGCTGATGTGGATGGCGGTGGCGGGCGTCGCCGCGCTGCTGGCCTCGTACCCGGCGGCCTTCCATGCCGTGCAGTGGTTGGGCGCGGCCTACCTGGCGTGGCTGGGCTTCAAGATGCTGACCGCCCGGCCCGGCGGTCAGCCGGTACTCCACATCGAGCCCCGGCACTACTTCCAGCAGGCGGCGTGGATCACGCTGCTCAATCCCAAGGCCATCGTGTTCTACATGGCGTTCTTCCCGTTGTTCGTGGACCCGGCGCGCCACCAGGGCCTGCTGACCTTCGGCGCCATGGCGGCCACCATCGCGGTGCTCACCTTCCTGTACGGCCTCGTCGTCGTGCTGCTGACCCACCGCCTGGCCGAGCGCATGCGCGCCAACCCGAAGATCGCGCGCGGGCTGGAAAAGATCGCCGGCGTCTTCCTCATCGGCTTCGGCATCAAGCTGGCCCTCTCCAAATAATTTCCGCGAAACGAAAGCAGTCATGGCCAAGATTTTTTGCATTGCCAATCAGAAGGGCGGGGTGGGCAAGACCACGACCTCCGTCAACCTGGCCGCGGGGCTGGCCAAGATCGGCCAGCGGGTGCTGATGGTCGATCTGGACCCGCAGGGCAATGCCACCATGGGCTCGGGCGTGGACAAACGCGCGCTGGAGCTGACGGTGTACGACGTGCTGCTGGAGTCGTCTTCCGTCAAGGAGGCGGCGGTGCTGTCGGAAAAGTGCGGCTACCATGTGCTGGGCGCCAACCGCGAACTGGCCGGCGCCGAGGTCGAACTGGTGGCCCTGGAGCACCGCGAGCGCCGCCTGAAGGCCGCCCTCGCCGAGGTGGACGCGGACTACGATTTCATCCTCATCGACTGCCCGCCGTCCTTGAGCATGCTGACCCTGAATGGCCTGTGCTGCGCCCACGGCGTCATCGTGCCCATGCAGTGCGAGTATTTCGCGCTGGAGGGGCTGACCGACCTGGTCAACACCATCAAGCAGGTGCACGCCAACCTGAACAAGGACCTGCAGATCATCGGCCTGCTGCGCGTGATGTTCGACCCGCGCATCACGCTGCAAAGCCAGGTGAGCGAGCAGCTCAAGGACCACTTCGGCGACAAGGTGTTCAACACGGTGATCCCGCGCAACGTGCGCCTGGCCGAGGCGCCGAGCTACGGCCTGCCCGGCGTGGTGTTCGACCCGTCCGCCAAGGGCAGTCAGGCGTTCGTGGACTTCGCCCGCGAGATGGTCAAGCGCGTCAAGCGCATGTAGGCCGCAGCGGGTTTTAGAGCCAGATCGCCCTCATGCCGGCGGATTCATTGCCCTCTTTGCTATCAAAAACATAGTATGAAACCAGACAACGTGCTGCTGCTGCCCGGTTGGCAGAACTCCGGGGAAGACCACTGGCAAAGCCGCTGGGAGCGCCTGCACGGCTACCGGCGCGTGGAGCAGCACGACTGGATGCACCCGCTGCGCGGCGACTGGTCCGCCCGCCTGGAAGAGGTGGTGGTGGACGCCGACGGCCCCGTGGTGCTGGTGGCGCACAGCCTGGGCTGCATCCTCACCGCCTGGTGGGCGGCGCATTCGAAGAACGCCCACCGGGTGCACGGCGCGCTGCTGGTGGCCCCCGGCGACGTGGAGCACCCCGACATCGCGCCCCTGCTGCCCGGCTGGGCCCCCATCGCGCGCCAGCCGCTGCCGTTTCCCGCCGTGCTGGTGGGCAGCCGCAACGACCCCTATTGCAGCTTCGAGCGCGTGCAGGGGCTGGGCCGCGACTGGGGCGCGCGCTTCGTCGATGCGGGCGCGCTCGGCCACATCAATGCCGAGTCGGGCCTCGGCGACTGGGCGCAAGGCCACGGCTGGCTGGAGGCCCTGTCGCGGTGATGCGGCGACAGCCCCCGGGCGCCTCGGCCGAGGGGCCGAGGCCCGTGCCTCAGGCCCGTGCCTCAGGCCCGTGCCTCAGGCCCGTGCCACGCCGCTTTCCTGGATCGCACGGCTCAAGGCGGGCGCGGCGTCCAGCCTGCAGGTGGCCGCGGAGTGCGGCGTGGGCCTGCTGAGCCTGGCCGGGGTTCCGGTCATGGTGTTCACCGGCAAGCTGTTCGCCGCCGCCGTGCTGGCCGTGATCGCGCTCGGGGTGTTCCTGCGGTTCGCGGCGCGGCGGGGAACGCCCGGGTCGGCCGCCACACCGCCTGCACCGCTGTGGCTGTCTGCGGCGGTGGCCCTGCTCACGGCGCTCGAAGTGGCCCTGGCGGTAGAGGCCACGGGCCTGCCGGTTCGTCACGGCCAGCCAGGGTTTTCGCAGGGGAACTGGCTGTGGGTGCTGCTGGCGTTCGCAGGGCTTTTCTGGGGCCAGCGGCGCTGGCTGAACCGGCGCCTTGCCCGCCGCCGCGGGTCCGATCCGCACGGCACCCGCCACCCTTTTTGATTTGTACGAGGAACGACAACATGGTCACCAAGAAACCCAAGGGCCTCGGCCGCGGCCTGGAAGCATTGCTGGGCCCCAAGGTCGCGGAAAAGGGCGATGCCGCCCCGCCGCCGCCCGAAGGCACTCCCACCACGCTGGCCCTGGCCGACATGGTGCCCGGCATGTACCAGCCCCGCACGCGCATGGACGAGGGCGCGCTGTACGAGCTGGCCGAGTCGATCAAGGCGCAGGGCATCATGCAGCCGATCCTGGTGCGCCGGCTGGCGCAGGGCGACCACGCGGGCCGCTACGAGATCATCGCCGGCGAGCGGCGCTTTCGGGCCGCGCGGCTGGCGGGCCTGGCCGAGGTGCCGGTGCTGGTGCGCGACGTGCCCGACGAGTCGGCCGCCGCCATGGCCCTCATCGAGAACATCCAGCGCGAGGACCTGAACCCGCTCGAAGAGGCGCAGGGCCTGTCGCGGCTGGTCAAGGAGTTCGGCCTCACGCACGAGCAGGCCGCGCAGGCCGTGGGCCGCTCGCGCAGCGCCGCCAGCAACCTGCTGCGCCTGCTGAACCTGGCCGACCCGGTGCAGACGATGCTGATGGCCGGCGACATTGACATGGGCCATGCGCGCGCGCTGCTGTCGCTGGACCGGGCGGCGCAGATCACGGCGGGCAACCAGATCGCGGCCAAGAAACTGTCGGTGCGCGAGGCCGAGGCCCTGGTCAAGAAGATCGGCGCCGAGTTCAGCCTGGTGCCGCAAAAGCCCAAGAAGGACGCCAAGTCGCGCGACCTCAAGCGGGTGGAGGAGGAACTGTCCGACCTGCTCATGGCCGAGGTCGAGGTGCGTGTCAAAAAGCGCGTCAAGCGTGGCAGCCGCACCGAAGAGATGGGCGAGCTGGCGATCCAGTTCGGCTCGATCGAGGCGCTCAACGGCCTGATCGAGCGCCTGCGGGGCTGACCGGCCCTCCCCGCAGGGGCATCTGCGCATTGCGTTGGTCGATATGCGAAATCCGCGCTTTGCGCGGGCGCGATCCCTGTTCAGAATCGGCGCCCCGTCGGCATGGCTCCACTGGTGGCGTTGGGCCGCGCAGGGAGGCCGGCGGACAGGGAGGTGCATACCAATGAAAGTGACAGTGAACGCTGCCGAGGTGAAACACCGGCAGCCCGAATCCACCGGGGCCGATGGCGCGCCGGCCATCGGCAAAAGCGGGCCCGCTGCGGCGGGGCCCTCGGGCCATCCGGACCTGGCGGCCAGGCAACCCCGTTCCCCAGGCGCCGAGACCGTGCGATCGCGCGTGCCGCTGTCGGCGCTGCCGACCGGCGCGGGCCCGTCCGTGCCGCCAAAGGCCCCGCTCGCCGTGGGCACGGCGGACACCGCCTTGCTGCACCGGCTCCTGCAGGCCGTGGCCGATGCACCGGCGGGCGCCTCGGATGCGGCCGGCCGCAGCAAGCCGTCGCTCGCGGCCGCATTGGCCGCCGCGGGCCATTCCCACGTGTTGGAAGGCGTGCAGTGGGCCGAGGGTGATCCGGCCCTGCGGGGGTGGGATCTCTCGGGCGTGGATTTCAAGCGCTGCCAGTTCGATGCCAGCTCCCTGGCCGACACGCACATCGAAGGCAGCCGGTTCGAAAGCTGCCGGTTCGAAAGCGTGTCATTGGCGGGCGCCTCGCTGCGCAACACCGCTTTCAAGCGCTGCGAATTCAAGGAGACGATGTTCCTGCACGCGGAACTGAGCGGCGTTCGCTTCGAAGACAGCGAGCTGCACCTCTGCAGTTTCGAGGATGCGCAACTGACGGGCGATTGCGTATTCGCGGGCGTGAAGATGCCCGGCACGCACTTCCTCAGCACCTCGGTGGCCGAGGGGACGCGGATCGAAGCGTCCGCCACCCAAGGACCGGCCGTCCTGACCGACACCTTGTTCCTGGGCACGAAGGGGCGCTTCACCATCGACGCGGTGTCCGACGCGACCGTCGGCCTCACCCGGCCCACCACGGCCACGCTGGTCTCCCATGACTCGCGGGGCATCACCGTCCCGCGCGTGGTTGCCAAGCTCGAGGCGGTGGCGGGCACCTTGCCTCTGCGGGTCGAGATGCGGGCCGCCTCGCTGCAGGCGAAGGCGGTGGATGCGGAGGTCGAGGCGCACCTCGAACATCTGGCCTCGCAGCCGGGCAGCGACCAATCCTTGCCGCAGCGCCTCGTGATCGATGCCCTGGCGAACCCCGAAGCCCTGCCGAAGATCGCGCAGATACTGGCCAAGGCCGAGATCCTGGCCCGGCACGTGGACTCCGTCGTGCTGCCTGGCGGCGAAGATATTTCGCCCCGCCTGTACAACCAGCAGGCCGAGCCGCAGACGGACTGGAAGGGCGACTACCGCCGGTCCGTGCTCGAAATGGGTCTGCTGCACCAGTGCTTTCACCGCGGCGTGCCCTTGATGGCGATCTGCCGGGGCTTTCAGATGACCAATGTATTTTTCGGCGCGGCGCTGCAGCAGCACGTGGGGCACCAGGTCGGCGTCCGCACGCTCGGCAACGACCAGGGCGAAGAAGCCGGGCAGGCGCGGGCCACCGAGGTCGCGGAAAACGGCGTCGGCGTCTTCGGCACAGCGCTGCAAGGCATCCGCGCGGCCGTCTATCACCACCAGGCCGTGATCGACCCACCGGAGGGCCGGCCGCACCTGAGCACCTCGCTGCGCCGGACCATTCCCTCGGAAGGGGGCGAGACCGCCTGGCGGGCCATCATGGCGGTCGAATCGTCCCAGCCGCGCGCGCCGCTGATCGGCTTGCAGTTCCACCCCGAGTTCTTCGACGGATCGACGGCCCGGGGCGGCGAGGCCCGGCCGTTGTCCAACACGGAACTGGAGCAACTGGGGGCGGGCTATACGCGGCCTGGAGCGCAGACGTCGGGCTTGCAGAACCCGGCCGACCTGATCGCCAGCGGCATCCTGGACCACATGTCGCCTGGCAACGATGCGCTGTGGAAGATCCTGTCGGACGCGGCGACCGCGCACCGCCACAAGGCCGCCATCACGGCCGAGGCGCTGGCGGAGGGCCGGGCGAAGCTGCGGCCTGCGGCGCTGGCAGTAGAGCCGGCCATTGGCTGACGCACCGCGCCAGCGCGCTCACCTGACGGCTTCGCCCCCCGCGCGCCGGCGCTCCAGCACCCCGATGGCCACGAAGCCGCACAGCACAGCGAACCACAGCGTGGCCACGCGGATGCCCACGGCCGCCAGCGTGGCCAGGCCCAGCGGCACGGCGTGCAGTGCCAACAGGGCGACCAGGGTGGCCTCGGTGGTGCCGATGCCGGCCGGCAGCATGGACGCGGCGCCGGCCAGCATGGCGGTGGGGTAGAGGGAGGCGGCATCGCGCCAGGGCAGGTCGATGCCCAGCCCGCGCAGCAGCCAGGCGAACGACAGCGCCACCAGGCCCCACGCGGCCAGGCCCAGGCCCAGCGAAATCCCCAGGTCCAGCGGGTGCAGCCACGCCTTGCAGCCGGCCAATCCCAGCGCCAGGGCCCGCACCGCGCGTGACAGGCGCGGCCAGCCGCGGCGGCGCAGCCGGGCGGCACCGCGCAGCAGCCATGCGGGCCGTGCCGCCACCAGCACGACGGCGCCGATCATGCCCGCCACGAACGCCACCAGCACCGCGAACAGCGGCAGCGCGGGAATGGCCAGCGCCGCCAGCAGCACCACGCACAGCAGGTCGAATGCACGCTCGTACACGAAGGCCGAGACGGTGCGCGCCGCCGGCACGCCGCCGTGCGCGAAGTAGCGCACGCGCACCAGCTCGCCCACCTTGCCGGGGGTGGCGGTGAAGGCGAAGCCCGAGAGGTAGGCCAGAAAGCCCGCACCCCAGGGCACGGCGTGCCCCGCGCGGGCCAGCAGCCAGCGCCAGCGCAGGTAGCGCAGCAGGTACGAGGCGAATGCGATCGCCGCCATCGATGGCATCCACGCGAGCACCTGCGGCAGCTGCGCGAAGACCTGGTTGCGCGCGTCGGCCCACACCAGGGCGGCCACGTAGGCCGCCGTGCAGGCCCCGGCCGCAGCGACGGCGTGGCCGGGCTTCATGCGCGGTCGGCGAAGGACCAGCGCTTGTGGCCCAGGTAGCTCGTGAACACCGGCACGGCCACGCCCACGGCATGGGCGATCTCGGGCACGAAGGCGGTCACGCCCAGCGCCGGCAGCACCTGGCGCGCCAGCAGCAGGCTCACGGCCCAGGTCTGCGCCACCGCCACGAGGTTGACCAGCACGAAGAACGCGGCGGACTTGCGCACCGACTGCTGGCTGCCCTGGAACACGAAGGCGCGCGCCAGCAGGAAGGCCGTGACCATGCCCACGCCGTAGGCCAGCACCACGGCGTAGGAAAACGGCATCCACTGGTTGAGCACGATGCGCGCGATGAAGTTGGCGAGCGCGGCCAGGCCGCCGGTCACCAGGAAGGCCACGAACTGCCGGGAGCGGAACTGCGCGAGCATGCGGGGCATCAACCTGTGCCGCAGCCATCCCATTACGTGCATCTTTTGATCAACGAAGCCCCTTTGGCGCATTGAATAGCTTGTAACGGGATGTATTGCAGTGTGGATGGTGACGCATTTCAGATTTTATTCCGCTCTAGTTTTCCGACTCTGGAAAAACAATATTGGATGGCTCTAGAACAAAAGACGGATTATTTTTTAGAAACGAATCTATCTTCAATCTTGTTTCCAGAATTGCGGTTTTGAAATTCTCTTTGTCAAATTTGTAGAGAAATATATTATTATCGAAGTTCATGGCGACTGAAATTTTGTCTTCGCTATGGTTCGCCTTGCATAGCTCCCATCCCCCGTCATCAGCTATTCCAATTAATGAAGTAAATAATAAATATCTTCCTGAATTTTTTGCGCACTTTTCCCATTCAAAAAAAGGTGCCAATGATTCTTGAGTTAGTTTTTTTTCGATGAAATCTTCTTCGTTTATAAGGGGCTTGATAAATATGGATTTGGAAAAATTGATTCCATCAATTATCAAATTATCATTCTTTATGATCTTGAAATTCAAAGTATCCATGAATTACTTTCCAAATGGGAACTGCGTTGATCTGGTTGGATCTACGTGGTTGATAAAAACTCTGGATTGAGAGCTATTTACTGGGGGTTGGGATATGTTGTAACCCATGTCTTTTGAATATTTCGTTGCATAATGATTGCCATTGGCATCATATAATTTTTCCACTTTGTCTGGATTATTTATTGTCTCGTTCGCTATTTTCTTTGGATCTACGTTTTCCGAATACCTTGTGTGATTGGGTTTTGAAGGTTTGTCGGGATCATTTCCATGCCGCTTATACGCATGCTCAGATAAAAAATCCTTTGCATCGTAAGTTCTCTTGCGCACGACAACCCCATTGCGTCCCCCCATAGGCCCAGACATCAAGACAGGGTTTCCATTTCGTTGCGCAACTGGCTCGATGACTCGTCCGCCGCCGATCCCTCTGAGCGAAACCGCACTGGCCAGATTGATCCCCAGTTCTCCCAATTTTTCCACCACGGGCTCTGGGGCGCCGACTGCCCGCGCTGCCGCCATAGGAGCCCCGAAAAAAGGCCCCAGGAAAGCCATGCCTATGTTGTTGGCGTTGCGTTGCTGCTGCTCTGCCTGTTGGGTCATGTAGTGTTTTTCAGCAGCCGAGTAATCTCCCCAGATGTTTGGCTGACCTGGAGTGACAAGTTGGCTCAGGCGATCAATTTCGCCTCGCAACCAGAGTGACTCTTCAGGGGGCAGCGGCACTTTGCCACTGGCGTGGTTAGCGTACCGTTGGCTCAGTTCTTCGAGCCTGTCCTGGGTGGGGTCACCCTGGCCTTTAGGATCTGCTGGGGTGCACATCATGGTTTGCACGCGCCCCACAGTGCCGTTATCAGCCATCAGAACACCCCGTTCATGAGGACTTCATCCCAGTGCCGTGCAGTGAGTCGGCCTTCGGTGTGCACAGCGCCGGAGCCCTGAATGATTTGGTTATCTCCCAGGGCCAGCGATACCCCAGACGCCACACCTTCCCCTGCATTGCCATGGACGGCTTTGATGATGCTGTCCATCATGAGCACTTGCTTGCCTCGGGCGAACACGGTTTTGGCGTAGGCCATTTTTTCTGGCTGTAGCACTTGCATGATGTCGAACGGGATGACCTTCTTCCCCACTTGACAAAAATCCGGACTGACATTGACCACGATGAACTGGCTTTCCGCATCGGCGATGTGTTTCTCAGCCACTACAGCTTCTCCAAGGTGAGGTGCGCGCTTTCCACGCCGAGCGATTGTGGCAAGGTCAAGCGCCACACCAGTTGAACCCGATGGTTGTCCAGGTCGATGTGAACCGTGTCCAGCGGCAAGGGAATGCGTTGATTGCCCCATGAAGCCACCACGGCCCAGCCGGGCAACTCGGTGCGCAGTCTTGTGTCCCAGGGCATGGCGGGGTCGTTGATGGGCAGCAACCCTTCGAGTTGCAGGGCCTCGTCCCCATGCAACGGCTTTTGCGTTTGCAGTGAGGGATGGGCGCACTGGAAAAAACGCAAATCAAAATCAGCCGCGTAATCAGAAATCTTGCCCGGCTTGTGCTGGCTTTTCCATGCATCGTCATAGGTGCCCGCGTAACGCGAGCGCGTGGCCCAGAAGCGTGCCACGGGCCCCAAGCCCACCAGTTCTTTGGATTTCCATGAGCCCAAAAGACCCGCACGTTCCCATTGCGGCCCGGCAGGCGTGTCGGATTTGCTGTGGCCGGCAAAGCTGTAGCCGCTGCCGCTGGGATTGGGTTCGAAGCAGTCCCACTGGGCTTCGGGTTTTTGGCGGTCCGGCGTTCTGCCGCCGTAACTCAATTCATACTGCACTGGCACCGCTTGAGTGGCTTCGGTGTCGCTCAAGTGCCAACCTTTGAGCAAGGTGTATTGCCACACCCTGGGCCCAGTGGCCGCACATTCGTAGAGCGCCAATGGTTTGTCATGCGGTCCTGCGTGGTGATTCACCTGAACGCTCACCCGCCACCATTTACTAGGGCAATAGTGGCGGGCATGGCCGGTGACGTAGATGTCCGCTCCAGGCTTGCCCAAAATCAAATCGCCCGCTTGCGCCAGCGAGGTCCCCATGGGGCTGTCGGCCACACGGTACGTGTCGGCGAGGCTGAGCTGGCCTGGCGCGGGTCGTGGATCAATGCCTTGCGTCGTCAGTGCAAAGCTGGCTTTGATCACCACCACGTCGCAAAACACAAGGCCAGGTGCCATCTTGTCGAACTGGAAGACGGTCAAGCCAGTTTGATCGTCGAGGCGCCTGAGTCGCGGCTCGGGAAGTAAGGCCATATGAGGGTATTTTGTGTTCAGTGAATGTTTTTACCAGTAAGAAGGGGGGGGCAACGAAATGGGCTACCCCTGCGCCGCCGCCGCCTGCGCGGCCATCTGGCGCCCGAAGCCGATGCTCTCGGAGATGCCGCGGTCCTCGGGGTAGTAGTAGGACGTGTCGGCCACCCACAGGCCGCGCACGGGCAGCTGCACGGGCGGCAGGCTGTCCAGGTAGTTGGGCGGGCAGATGGGCTGGGCGTAGCGGTAGCGGCTGGCGCGCAGGGCCAGGAAATCGCTGTCCTGCAGCTTCGGGTTGATGGCCTTCAGGTAGCGGCGCACCTTGTCGAGGAAGGCCGCGTCGGGCTCTGCGAACTTGGGATGCTCGCCGGGCATGTAGAACGGCACGTACACCACCGACTCCGCCAGCGGGCGCAGGTTGCTGTATTCGACCAGGCCGGGAATGTCCATGTCCGGATCGTTCACGTTGAGCCAGAAGTTCTCGGTCAGCGGCTGGCGCAGCTTGGCGATCACGCAGACCACGGCGATGTTCTGCAGCGCGCCGTACTGCGCCAGCAGCGCGGGCGGCAGGTCGGGCATGGTGCGCGGCACGTAGGGCAGGGGAATGGTGCTCACCACCTTGTCGAAGGCCTCGAAGCCCTGCGCCGTTTCCACGCCCTGCACGCGCGTGGCGTCCATGCGCACGCGGGTGACGGGCGTGGACAGGCGGATCTCGCCGCCGTGGCGCTGGATGTCGGCCACCATGCCGTCCAGCAGCGTGGCCGAGCCGCCATCGAGGTGGCCGAGCTTTTCGCGCATCAGGCTGTAGCGCGAGCGGCCGATGCGGCGGATGCGGCTCCAGATCCACGCGGCCGACAGGTTGCCGGCATGGTCGTAGAACTTGTAGTCGAACAGGCGCCGCCACAGCACCTCGTAGGCCTCCTTGCCCACCCAGCGGCGGATCCAGCCCGTGGCCTCTTCGCCGTCCAGGGGCTTCCAGTCGGTGCGCTTCGTGGACAGGAAGGCGTGCAGGCCGTAGCGGAACTTGGCGACCAGCCCCAAACCCTGAAAGCGCAGCAGCGCCACCGGATTGCCCCAGGGCTGCAGGCGCTTTTGGAACCAGTAGCCCATGCGCGTGGCGCGCCAGCGCATCTTGTCCGAGAGCCCCAGCTCGTCGAGCATCTGCAGGAAGGCGTGGTCGGAGGTGCAGTGGAAGTGGTAGTAGCGCTCGATGGGCAGGCCGTCGAAGTCGAACATCGCGGTCATGCCGCCCACGCGGTCGGCGGCCTCGAAGACCACGGGCCGGTGGCCGTCGCGCGCGAGCTGGTAGGCCACCGCCAGGCCCATGGGGCCGGCGCCCAGCACGGCGATGCGCTGGCCCGGCGCGGCGGCCGTGGATGCGGAAGGAGAGGGGGTCTGCGCGCTCATCAGAACTCCAGCACCACGCGGCTGTATTCCGGGTGGTTGAAGGTTTCGTGGATGGCCTCGGCGAAGGGCGTGGCGCGCACGCCGAAGATGCCGGGCCAGTCGATCACCTCGAACTCGTCGTGGGCCACCAGCGCCTTGAGCTGGTCGGCGGTGAACGGCGGGTCCTTGTCGAACAGCGCCCACACCTTGAGCAGCAGGTAGAAAAGGCCGTAGGGGATCTTCACGATCCAGGCGCCCGCGCCCGTGGCGGCCTTGATCTGGCGAATGATGTCGATGTAGTCCACCTTCTCCAGCCCCGTGATGTTGAACACGCCGCCCACGCGGCGCTCCTCGATGCATCGCACGATGATGCGGCAGAAGTCCGCCGCGTACAGCGGCTGGCGCATGTAGCGGCCGCTGCCCGGAATGGGGAACACCGGCACCTTGCGCATGAAACGCGACAGCCAGCCCAGGTGCTTGCGGTCGAACCAGCCGAACATCAGCGTGGGCCGCAGCACTACGCAGGGAATGCCGCTGTCCAGCACCATCTTTTCCTGCGCGCGCTTGGTCTCGGTGTAGTGGTCCTGGGCGACCGACTCGACCACCGAGGAGCTGATGTGCACCGTCTGCGCGATGCGGTGGCGCTGGATCAGATCGAGGATGCGGCCGGTGGAGGTGAGGTTGTTGCGCACGAACGGGTCGGCCTGCGGCGCGCCGATCTGCGCCTGCAGCATGACCACCACGTCCGCGCCTTCGAAGTGGCGCTCCCATGTGCCGGGCTCGGCCAGGTCGGCGTCCTCGGCCACGATGTCGGGGTGCACCTGGCGCAGGATGGCGAGGTTGCTCGCGTGCTTGTCCAGCACGACGAGGTTGTGATAGCCGTGCAGCTTCAGGTGGGCCACGAGGTTCTGGCCCACGAGGCCGGCGCCTCCCGGCAGGATGATTTTGGCGTTCTTCATGGTGTTGGTTTTTCTCGTCGGGTTCGGGGCGCTCATTGCGGCGCCGGTATCTGCAGGGCCACCGAGCAGTCGGTGCCGGGTGCGGTCAGGGTCACGGCGGTGGGCAGCGCCTCGGGCGCGGCCTGCAGGTAGGCGGTGAAGGTCAGGTAGCGTGCGGGCGCATGGGGGCCGCCCGGCGCGCTCAGCTTGCGCCAGCGGTGGGGAACGCCCAGGCCCACCACGGTGCCATCGGGCGCGACGAGGCGCATCGATGGCGGCGGCGCGTCGCCTTCGGAGGGCAGCAGCGCGCCACTCACCGAGACGAAGCGCGGGTCGCCGGGCACGCGCTGCACCCAGTCCACGAAGGCCGTGCAGCGGGCGGGCGGCACGTCCGTGTGCGAGCCCAGGGCCGTGGCGGCGTCGGCGAGCGG
The DNA here is from genome assembly GCF_030158955.1 of Acidovorax sp. SUPP1855. Lineage (NCBI taxonomy): Bacteria > Pseudomonadati > Pseudomonadota > Betaproteobacteria > Burkholderiales > Comamonadaceae > Acidovorax > Acidovorax sp. SUPP1855. The sequence continues at coordinate 41,364 of NZ_BQXI01000006.1, forward strand.
CGGCCGGCCGAAGATCGAGTGGCCGTGCTGGCGGGCCTTGGCGACGATGCGCTCGCCCAGGGCCCGGTCCCAGATCAGCATGCCGATGCGCCGTTCGTCGTGCACGCCCATCGCCAGCGCCAGCGCGCCGGTCATGCGCAGGTGCGCGACATCGCTGCGCCGGGTCTCGCGCAGCTGCACCGACAGCATCTGCACCAGCACGATCACCAGCAGCACGGCGGCGCCGGCGCGCGCGAGGCCGCGCAGGGCCAGCACGCGCGGGGCGTACAGCACGCCCAGGGCGACCCAGGCCATCATCGTGGGCGTGGTGTAGCGGCTGGCCAGCGAGCCCTCCATGCTGAACTGCAGCCGGCCGCTGGCGGTGGCGAAGGCGATGCCCGCCACGAAGGCCACGAAGGTGAGCAGCGACAGCTCCAGCGCGTGCGTGCGCGGGGCGCGCAGCGCGGGCACCAGGCGGGCCAGCGCCAGCACGGTGAACAGCACGCCGAAGGCCTGGCTGATCCACATCGTCTCCATCTTGCGCGCCAGGTGCTGGAACGGGCTGCCCAGGTACTGCAGCGTGTACTGCAGCAGGCCCAGCGGCCGGCTCTGCAGCATGGCCAGCAGGCCGGGGCGGGGCGTGGGCGCGGCGAAGTCCGCCATGTACACGCCGATGCCCGCGGCGCCCAGCAGCGCCAGCAGCGCCACGCGGCGCCAGCCCATGCGCGCCACGGCGGCGTAGAGCGCCATCATGGGCAGCGCCATGATGCCGTTGGCCATGCTGCCGATGCTCAGCACGCCCAGGGCGCAGCCGCCGGCGAACCAGCCCACGTCCTGCGGCGCCTGCGTGGCGCGGTACAGGCAGTACAGCCCGGCCAGCGGCAGCCACTGGGCCAGGAAGAACTGGCTCTGGAACGCCCAGGTGAGGTTTTCCTGCTGCACCCACGACAGCAGCCAGACGGACAGCAGCGCCAGGGCCGCCACCGACGCCGTGCGGGTCATCGGCCCCAGGCGCGCCTTCAGGAAGGCCCAGAAGGTGGCGATGCTGCCCGCCACCAGCAGGTAGTTGACCGCGATCAGGAAGGCCTGGGTGCCGCCGAACCAGCGGTATTCCATCCAGAACAAGGCCTTGGACAGCACGATGCGATGCTCGTTGAAGAGCCGCCACCAGGCCTGCCAGCCGGCGCCATCGCGCACATCGGCATAGAACTCCAGTGCGCCCCACATGTCCCAGATCGGCACGGACGTGAAGGTGCGCCAGGCCGCCACGGCCGTCGCCAGGGCAAAGAGCGTGGCATAGCCCGCAAGGGCCACCGCCGCCCAGAGGCGGCGGCGTTCAGGGATCCATGGCATGGGTCAGATGTCCATCTTGTGGAAGACCGCGCGCGGCAGGTTGCGGATCACGGCCATGATGAGCGCCCATTTCGCCGGGGCATAGACCACGGGCGTGCCGCGGGCCATGCCGCGCACCACCGCCTGGGCCACCTGCTCCACGCTGGCGAGCTTGGCGCCGCGCGCCTTGAGGTGCGCCGTCATCGGCGTGTCGGTGGGGCCCGGCTTGATGAGCACCACCTTCACGCCCGAGCCCGCCAAGCGGTGCTGCAGGCCTTCGGCGTAGCGCTCCACCAGGCCCTTGGCGGCGCCGTACACGTAGTTGGATTTGCGGCCGCGGTCGCCGGCCACCGAACCGATGATGCCGATCGTGCCCCGCCCCGCCACCTGCATCGCGCCGGCGAACGCCTCCGCGCACAGCGCGGGCGACAGGCCGTTGACGGCCATGGCCTGCTCGGCGCTGGCCAGGTCGCCCTGGCACCGGGCCTGGTCGGGCAGGCTGCCGTGGGCGATGAGCACGGTGTCCGGCACACCCTGCGCCACCAGGTGCTGCACCAGCGCGGCGATGGAGGCCGCCTGCGTCACGTCGCCGGCCATCACGTCGATGCGGGCCTGGGGCTGGCGCACCTGCAGGTCGTCGGCCACGCCCTGCAGACGGGCCGCGTCGCGACCCACGAGCACCACGCGGCCGATGCCGCCGGCCTGCAGCCATTGGCGCGCGCAGTGCTGCGCGATCAGCGAGGTGGCGCCGACGATCACGAGGGTCTGCGGTGCGTTGCTGGCGTTGTTGTTGTTGTGCATGTTGGCGGTGAGTTCGTTCTTGTCTTGGAGAAAAAGCCGCAGGTCAGTCGCCCATCAAGCGCCGCGACATCGCGGACCGGATGTTCGGGTCGCGGTACGGAAGGAATTGGGCGAGCTTCGGGTAGCCGGCCTCGAACAGGGCGCGTGGCATGCGCGCGTCCTTGGCGGGGTACAGGCGCCCGCCGGCCTCGGCCACGACGGCATCGAGCCGCTCGAACAGCCGCAGCGTGCGCTCGCCGAGGTTGGGAAAGTCGAGCGCCAGCGTGACGCCCGGCTGCGGAAAGCTCAGCAGGCCCACCGATTCGCGGTCGCCGAAGGTCTTGAGCACGCCCAGGAAGCTGCCCTGGCCCGACGCGGTGATCTCGCGCAGCAGGGCGCCGACGGCATCGGGGCCGTGCGGGCGGGGCACCACGCACTGGTACTGGTAGAAGCCCCGGCGGCCGTAGATGCGGTTCCATTCCTGCAGGTTGTCCAGCGGGTAGGAGAACGGCTCGTAGTGCTGCAGCGCGCGGCCGGCGCGGCGGCGGTTCAGGTGGTAGTACGCCGCGTTGAAGGGGCGCAGGCTCAGGCGGTTGACGAGCGAGACGGGCGGCGCGAACGGCACGGTGCGCTGGCGGTCCTTCGGGGCGGGGCCGTGCTGGGATTCGGGCGCGGCGGCATTGGCGCGCAGGAAGATGCCGCGCGTGGCGCCGGCCCGGGCGCCCGAGAGGCAGTCGATCCACGAGACGGTGTGCTCCCAGCCGGCCTCGGAGGCATCGGCGAGGGCGAAGAACTCGCCCAGCGAGCCGTAGGGCAGGGTCTCGGTGTCGAGCCAGGGGCCGGGCACCCGCCGCAGCCGCAGCGTGGCCTGGGTGACCACGCCGGTCAGGCCCAGGCCGCCCACCGTGGCGGCGAACCAGTCGGGGTGCAACTGCGGGCCGCAGCGGATCGACAGCCCGTCGGTGCGCAGCAGCCGCAGTTCCTGCACGTGGTCGCCGAAGGAGCCATGTACGTGGTGGTTCTTGCCGTGCACGTCGTTGGCGATGGCGCCGCCCACGGTGGCCAACTGGGTGCCCGGGGTCACGGGCAGCATCCAGCCGCGCGGCGCGAAGGTGCGCTGGATGTCGCGCAGCAGCATGCCGGCCTCGCAGGTCAGGTCGCCGGTGGCCTCGTCCCAGGCGATGAAGCGGTCCAGCCCGCGCAGCGACCACAGCGCCCCGCCGGGGTTCAGGCACACGTCGCCGTAGCTGCGGCCCATGCCGAACGCCAGCCCGTGCTGACCGGGCTCGCGCGGCAGGTGCGCGAGCGGGCGCTCGGCCAGGATGCGCAGATCGTGGTCGTCGGCGCTCAGGCGGCCCCAGGAGCGCACGGCTACCACGGCAGTCCCAGGGCGGCGGCGACCATCGCCAGGCTGAACAGCGCGCCCGCGGCCAGGCTGGCGCGGTCCTTGAAGGCGAAGACCAGCGGGTCGTCGTGCATCTGCCCGCGCACCGCGCGCAGCCACATCCAGCTGACCCAGAACACCATCACGGGCACGGCGGCCCAGATCATCTCCGGCGCGCGGTACATCAGCAGCACCGATTCGCTGTTGAGGTACAGCGCCAGCACCACCACGGCCGTGTAGCCGGCGGCGATGCCCAGGTTCTGCACGATGGGTGCGTCCGAGGTGAGGTAGCCGCGCCCGTGCGCCTGCGTCTTGCCCGCGGCCTGCTGCACCATCAGCTCGGCATAGCGCTTGACGAAGGCCAGCGACAGGAAGAGAAAGCCCGAGAACGCCAGCAGCCAGAACGACAGCGGCTGCGTGATGGCGTAGGCGCCCGCCACGATGCGCAGCGTGTAGAGCACCGCCAGCGCGATGCAATCGACCAGCACCCAGCGCTTGAGCGCGAGCGAATACGCCCAGGTGATGGCGAAGTACCCCAGCAGCCAGCCGAAGAACCCCTGGCCCACCTGCCAGGCCAGCGCGAAGCTCGCCGCCGTGAGCACCGGCACCAGGGCCACGCCCTGCCAGGCAGCCAGCGCGCCCGAGGCGAAGGGTCGCAGGCGCTTGCGCGGGTGCCGGCGGTCGCTTTCCAGATCGAGCAGGTCGTTGGCCACGTAGACCGACGAGGCGCACAGGCTGAAGGCCAGGAAGGCCACCAGCAGCAGGCCCCAGGCCTCGCCGTCGGCCACGCGGTGGGCGGCCACCAGCGGAACGAACAGCAGCAGGTTCTTGAGCCACTGGTGCAGTCGCAGGGCCTTGCGCCAGGGCTTGAGGCCCGCGGGCTCGCGGGGAAAGCGTTCGGCCACGTTGCCGTGCGCCTCGGCCCGCCGGGTGACGGCGCCCGAGGCATTGACCACGATGGCCGAGCGCGCGGCCTGCCATACCGGCACGTCCGCCTGCGAGTTGCCGGCGTAGTCGAAGCCGCGCTCGCCAAAGGCCTGCACCAGCGCGGCGGCCTTGGCCCGCCCGGCGAGGTTGGTGGCGCCATCGCTGGCCATCACTTGGTCGAAGCACCCCAGGTGGGCGGCGATGGCCTGCGCCACCGAGCGGTCGGAGGCCGTGCACAGCACGGTGCGCCGCCCGGCCGCGTGCTGGTTGCGCAGCCACTGCACGAAAGGCACGTTGTAGGGCAGCGTGGCCACGTCCATCTGCACCCGCTGCCCGATCTCCTGCTTGAGCGCCGCCTTGCCCCGCGCCAGCCACACGGGCAGGGCCAGCGCGCGCCACGGCCCGTCCCGCAGCAGCTGCAGCGACGATTCGTGCAGCATGTCCGTCAGGATGAGCGTGCCGTCCAGGTCCACCACCAGGGGCGGTTCCGAGGACGGGCCCGGGGTGGGCCGGGACGAATCGAGGGGCGGGCGCAAAAGGAACCTTTGGTGGAATGGCGTGATGGGAAGGCGCGGCGCATTGGTAACGCTCTGTGCGCAATGGCAACAGGACATTGTAAAAGCCGCCATCCACGCCGCCGGCACCGCCGCCCCGGCGTTACACCCTGCCCGCACGGGTGTGGCGAAGATGCCGCAGCCCGCCCGCCACCCTCGCCGCGCTCAGCCCTGCAGCGTGTACGACACGTCCGGTTCGCGCTGCGTGGCGATGAAGCGCTCGAACCGGCGCGATTCCAGGTGGAAGATCCCGACCCGGTCGTCGTCCTGGCTCACGAAGGCCCAGGGCCGGGTGGGATGCAGGCTGACCGCGATGGGGCGCGCATCCATGGGAATGTGGGCCTGCTCGGAGAGCGTCGCCGGGTCCACGATGGACAGGCTGCGGTCGCCATAGTGGGACACCAGCAGCCGACCGTCGCGGCAGCGGTAGATGCGCGTGGGGTCGTTGCGCGCGGGCGCGCTGCGCACGACCTTCATGGTGGCCGTGTCGATGGCGCACAGCGTGTTGCTCCAGCGGCAGGTGACGTACAGCGTGCGCTCGTCCGCGCTGAGCGCATTGCCTTCGGGCTTGTCGCCGGGCACGCAGGCCACGGGCGCGAACGCGGCGTCGTGCGGCCTGAACTGCGTCACCGAGTGCGTGAGCAGGTTCATCGCGTAGGCCGTCTGGCCGTCCCGGGTGAGCGCGAACAGGTGGCTCTTGATGCCGCCCACCGGCACCGCGCGCCGCACGGCGGTGTCGGTCTCGGGCCGGTCCAGCACGGCCAGCTGCGCGCGGTCCTCGCTCAGCACGTAGAGGCGGCCCGACTGGTCCATCTGGATGCCGTGCAGGCGGTTGAAGGGCGCCAGGTCGATGGTGCGCGCCAGCGTGCGCGTGGCCAGGTCGATCTGCAGCACGCTGGTGCCGCCCGGGCCCGGGTGCCCCGAGGTCTCCACGCCGTAGTGGCCCACGTAGGCGTACCGCTGCGCCGCGTCCACCACGAATTCGTGCGGGAACGGGGGCAGGGCGATGGTGTGCAGCCGCTCGCCGCTGGCGATGTCGTAGTGGCTGATGCAGTGGCTCGATTTCTCGATCAGCAGCAGCACCTCGCGCGGCGCGCGCCCCGCCGGGGCCTGGGCGAGGACCGTGGCCGGCCCCAGGGTGGATGCGGCCAGCGAAAGGCCGGCGGTCTTCAGAAGCTCCCGACGTTGCATGGTGGTGGTCTCCCTTGGTGTGGATCGAATAGCGCCCTGGCGGTCGCGCGGCGGGCGCATCGCCGCTTTTCTTGCGCGCTTTCAGCGCCCCCAGCGCAGCACCAGCGGATCGAGCCGCCGCGCGATGCCGATGAGCTGGCGGCGCACCTCGGGGTGCATCGGCGGCCAGGGCGCGCGCGGCGCCTCGCAGGCGATCACGCCGCCTTCCTTCATGAGCGCCTTGGCGGCCAGGAAGCCCGCCTGGCGGTTCTCGTGGTTGATGAGCGGCAGCCAGCGCTGGTAGTGGGCGAAGGCCGCGTCCGCATCGCCCTGGCGGTGCGCCTCCAGGATGGGGCGGATGCCGTCGGCAAAGCCCGCGCCGGTCATGGCGCCGGTGGCGCCGGCCTCCAGGTCGGCCAGCAGGGTGATGGCTTCCTCGCCGTCCCACGGGCCTTCGATGGCCTCGCCGCCCAGGGCGATCAGCTCGCGCAGCTTCGTTGCGGCGCCGGCCGTCTCCATCTTGAAGTAGCACACCTGCTCGATCGTCGTCGCCATGTCGGCCAGGAAGGCGGGCGACAGCGGCGTGCCGGCCGCCGGTGCGTCCTGGACCATGATGGGAATGCCGATGGCGTCCGACACGCCCTGGTAGAAGGCGCGCACCGGCGCCTCGCCGAAGCGGAAGGTGGCGCCGTGGTAGGGCGGCATGACCATGACCATCGCCGCGCCCATGTCCTGCGCGCGACGGCTGCGGGCGGCGCAGACGGCGGTGCTGGTGTGCGTGGTGGTGACGATCACCGGAACGCGGCCGGCGACGTGTTCCAGCGCGGTGCGCGTCAGCACCTCGCGTTCGTCGTCCGACAGCAGGAACTGCTCGGAGAAATTGGCCAGGATGCACAGGCCGTCCACGCCCGAGTCGATCATGAAGTCCAGGCAGCGCCTCTGGCTGGCCAGGTCCAGCGTGCCGTCTTCGTGGAACGGGGTGGGCGCGACGGGGAAGATGCCGCGGTAGCGGGGGTGGGAGAGACTGGCCATGGGACGCCGCCTTACTCGATGATGTCGAACTGGTCGAGGTACTCGGTCTTGAGCGAAAGGCCCAGGCCCGGCACGTCGTCCTGGAGCTGCAGGAAGCCGTTCTCGGCGATGGGCTCGCCGTCGAAGAGGTACCAGAACAGTTCGTTGCCCACCTCCACGTCGAAGATCGGAAAGTACTCCGCCATGGGCGAGGCCAGCGTGCTCATGGTCAGGTGGTAGTTGTGCATCTGGCCCGCGTGCGGAATCACCGGCACGGAATGCGCCTCGCACAGCGCGTTGATCTTGTGCGCGGCGGTGATGCCGCCCACCCGGTTGGTGTCGTACTGCACGACGCTCACGGCTTTTTTGTCCAGCAGCTGCTTGAAGCCGTACAGGCCGAACTCGTGCTCGCCGCCCGAGATGGGGATGATGTTCATCGCGTTCAGTTCGGCATAGCCATCGATGTCGTCGGCGATCACGGGTTCTTCCAGCCAGCGCGGCTCGAACTTCGCGAGCTTGGGCAGCATGCGCTTGGCGTATTCGAGGTTCCAGCCCATGTAGCACTCGAGCATCAGGTCGGTGTCGTAGCCGATGACTTCGCGGATGGCTTCGACCGATTTCAGGTTCTCCTGCACGCCGTGCTGCAGGTGCGCGGGGCCGTAGCCGAAACGCATCTTGAAGGCCTTGAAGCCCTGGTCGAGGAAGGTTTGCGCCTCGTCCTGCATCGCCTTCAGGTCGGTGCGGTAGAGCTTGCTGTAGTAGCAGGGGATCTTCTCCTTGGTGCGGCCGCCCAGCAGCTTGAACACGGGCTTGTCCACGCTCTTGCCCAGGATGTCCCAGATCGCCAGGTCCACCGCCGAGATCGCCGCCATGGCCACGCCCTTGCGGCCCCAGGCGTGCGTGCTGCGGTACATGCGCTGCCACAGGTACTCGTAGTCCCACGGGTCGTGCCCGATGACCAGGGGCGCGAGGTACTCGTCGATGATGGCCTTGGCGATCTTCGGCGCCAGTGCCACGTTGCCGAGGCCCACGATCCCGTCGTCGGTCTCGATCTCGACCACCGTCCATGAATGGAAACGGAAGGTGCTCATGCTCTCGGATGGCGAATACAGCAGGTCCATGGCGTTGGAGCAGAAGTGGCCCTGCGGCGGCACGGTCTGGCCCTTCCACTGGAACACACGGGCGCGGACGGATTGGATTTTCATGGCGGTGTCTCTGAATGGTGGGAAGGGGGTCAGGCGGCGGCCAGCGCCTTGGCGCGCTGCGCGCTGCCCATGCGGCAAGCGATCTGGAAGGCCTGCCAGGTCGCCTCGGCGCTGGCCCGGCCCTGGCCGGCGATGTCGTAGGCCGTGCCGTGCGCGGGCGTGGTGATCGGGATCGGCAGGCCGCCCTGCACCGTGACCCCGCGCGAGAAACCCAGCAGCTTGATCGCGATCTGGCCCTGGTCGTGGTACATGGTCACGATGGCCTGGTACTCGCCGGCCTGCGCCTTCAGGAAGATGGTGTCGGCCGGAAACGGGCCGTGAAAAGGCGCCGGCGTGGGCCAGTCGCGCGCCTGCAGCGCCTGCACGGCGGGCGCGATGGTGTCGATCTCTTCGCGGCCGCACACGCCGCCGTCGCCGCCGTGCGGGTTGAAGGCGGCCACCGCCACCTTCGGTGCCGCCACGCCGCTGGCGAGCAGCGAGCGGTAGATCAGCTCAGCCGCCTGCTGGATGCGCTCCACGCTCAGGTAGCTCGCCACGTCCTTGAGCGGCACGTGCGAGGAGATGCGCGAGGTCCACAGGTCGCCCAGCGTGTTGAACTCGCAGAAGTAGCCGGTCACGCCCAGGTGCCGGGCGAAGTGGTGCAGCTCGTCCTCGTGCTGCATGCCGCCGATCTTCATGGCCTGCTTGTTCAGCGGCGCAAAGCAGATGGCGTCGATGTCGCCGGCCAGCGCCGCGTCCATGCAGCGGTCCAGCACCTGCAGCACCGAGCGGCCCCCGGCCGCCCCGGCGCGGCTGCGCTGCACGTCGGCCGGGGCCACCGTGTCCAGGGCCAGGAAGGCAGGCCGGGTGGTGCCGGCGCGGCCCCGCACATCGGCCAGCGCGCCCACGGCATCGGTCGCCACCTGCACGCCGGCGATGCGCTGGCCGTCTTCCCACAGCCAGGGGTCGCCCACCAGCACGGTGTTGGCCCGCTGCGCGGTTTCGGGCCTGGCCAGCAGGCGGGCGATGAGTTCGGGGCCGATGCCGGCGGGGTCGCCGAGCGTGAGGGCCACCACGGGGCGGTCTTGCGTGTTCATGGGCGGCTTGTCCTGCTAGTCGATGCGGATGTTGTTCTTGCGGATGAGGTCGCCGTAGCGCTTGAACTCGGCGTTCTGGAAGGCGATGAACTCGGCCTGCGAGATCGGCTTGAGTTCGGCCCCGACGGCGCCCAGGCGGGTCTGCGTCTCGGGCATGGCCAGCACCTCGTTCACCGCGTCGTGCACCTTCTGCTGCACCGCCTTGGGCGTGGCGGCGGGCATGTAGATGCCGTACCAGGCGCTGATGTCCACCTGCGGCAGGCCGGCCTCGGCCATGGTGGGCACCTGCGGCAGCTGCGGGTTGCGCTGCGGCGTGGTCACGGCCAGGGCGCGCATCTTGGCGGACTTGATCTGGCCCAGCACCGAGGGCATGGTGTCGAAGCTCATCTGCACCTGGCCGCCCACCAGGTCGACCAGCGCGGTGCCGCTGCCCTTGTACGGCACGTGCATCAGGTCGATGCCGGCCGCGTCCTTGAACATCTCGGCCGCGATGTGCTGCGTGCTGCCCGCGCCGCTGCTGGCGAAGTTGATGGTGCCGGGCGCTTTCTTCGCCAGGGCCACCAGCTCCTTGACCGACTGCGCGGGCAGGGCGTTGGTCACCACCAGCACGTTGGGCACCGCGCCCACGAACGCCACCGGCACCAGGTCGCGGTTGTTGTCGTAGGCCAGCTTCAAGAGGTGCGGGGCGATGGCGTGCGCGGTGACCACGCCCATCACCATCGTGTGGCCGTCGGTGGACTTGGCGGTGGCATCGGCCGCCAGCGTGTTGGAGGCTCCCGGGCGGTTTTCCACCACCGTGGGCTGCTTGAGCAGCGGGCCCAGCCGGTCGGCCACGGCGCGGGCCATGGCATCGGTGCCGCCGCCGGGGGCCGAGCCCACCAGGATGCGGACGGGCCGGGTCGGCCAATCCTGGGCGCTGGCGCCCAGGGGGATGAGGACGGCGGCGGCCAAGGCCAGGCCGGGCAGGGGGATGCGGCACCACATGGTTTGTCTCCTGTTGTATGCATGCCCATGGACCGGGCATTGAGGGGCATCCTAGGGCGCAGCCTGCGGGCCGTAAATTGAAATGAAATGATGGATTGATACCCATTGGTTATCGTTTCCGGTCGCGTCTTGATGCCGCCGGAATGGGGGCCTGCGGTTGAACGCCCCGCGCGCGGCTCACTAAACTCGGCGCTGCTCCCTCCCCACCGGATCCCACCCTCCATGCACCGACTGCCCTGGCCCCTGCCCGCCCTCCTGGCCTGGGCCGCCGCATGGCTGGCGTACCTGGGCCTGCAGGGCCGGGTGGCGCCGGTGGCGGCGCTGATCGCGGCCTGTGCCGTGGGCACCGCGGCCAGCGTGCTGGGCACGGGCTGGTGGCGCCGCGGGCTGATCGCGGCGGGGTTTCCGCTGTCGCTGGCGCTGTCCGGCGCGGCCAGCGTGCCGGCCTGGGCCTGGCTGGTGCCGCTCGCGCTGCTGCTGCTGGTGTACCCGCTCAACGCCTGGCGCGATGCACCCCTGTTTCCCACGCCGCACGATGCGCTGCTCGGCCTGGCCCGCGCGGTGGCGCTGCCGGCGGGCGCGCGGGTGCTGGACGCCGGCTGCGGCCTGGGCGACGGCCTGCTCGCCCTGCGCCGGGCCTACCCGCAGGCGCGGCTGGCGGGCGTGGAATGGAGCCTGCCGCTGCGACTGCTGTGCGCGCTGCGCTGCCCGTGGGCCGAGGTGCGGCGGGGCGACCTGTGGCGTGCCGACTGGAGCGGCTGCACGATGGTGTATTTGTTCCAGCGCCCCGAGAGCATGGCCCGCGCCGCGGCCAAGGCGCAGGCGGAAATGGCGCCGGGCACCTGGCTGGTCAGCCTGGCGTTCGAGGTGCCGGGGGCGACGCCGCATGCCCGCCTGCAGCCGGACGGCGGGCATGCGGTGTGGATCTACCGCATGGGGCCCGCGCCGTTGGCCAGCCGACCGGCCGCGGCGCTATGATCCGTCGCCGCCCCTGGCAGGCCGGGCGTTCCGGCCGACGCCCTTGCTCGCGCCCTTTCGCCGCAAGGTGGCGTCTCCACCCTTTTCCCTGAGAGGTACCCTCCAATGTCCAAGAAGACCTTGCCACTGCTGGCCGCCGCCTGTGCCGCCGTCCTGCTGACGGGCTGCGAAACCACCAACATGAAAATGGGCAGCGCCGAGTCCAAGACGGTCGCCACCGGCGCGGCCGCCGGCGGTGCCACGGCCAATGAAAGCAGCGACCTGCAAAAGTGCGCCTCGCCCCTGGGCACCGTGTCGCTGGTGGAAAACCAGCAGGCCGGCTGGTACACCATCCTGCGCAACGAATACCGCCTGCCGCCCACGGCCAACCTGCTGCGCCTGCTGATCCAGCAATCGAACTGCTTCATCGTGGTGGAGCGCAGCGCCTCGGGCATGACGGCCATGGACCGCGAGCGCGCGCTCATGCAGTCCGGCGAAATGCGCGGCGGCAGCAACTTCGGCAAGGGCCAGATGGTCGCCTCCGACTACGGCCTGTCGCCCGAGATCGTGTTCTCCAACAGCGATGCCGGCGGCATCGGCGGCGTGCTGGGCGGGCTCATCGGCGGCGGCAGCGGCCGGGCCATCGGCGCCCTGGGCGGCGGGCTCAAGACGCGCGAGGCCAGCGCCATGCTGACCCTCGTGGACAACCGCTCGGGCGTGCAGATCTCGGCCTCCGAAGGCAGCGCCTCCAAGAGCGATTTCGCCGGCTTCGGCAGCCTGTTCGGCGGCTCGGCCGGCGGCTCGCTGGGCGGCTACCAGAACACGGCGCAGGGCAAGGTGCTCACCGCCGCGTTCATGGACGCGTACAACCAGATGGTCGTGGCGCTGCGCAACTACAAGGCGCAAAGCGTGCAGGGCCAGGGCCTGGGCGGCGGCGGCCGCCTGGGCGTGGACGGCGGTGCCGCACCGTCGCAGACCCGTGCCGGCGTTCCCGCGCCCGCCGGGGCCCCGGCTGGCGCCCCTGCCATGTCGGTGCGCGAGGCGCAGGAGCGCTTGAACGCCCTGGGCTACAACGTGGGCACGCCCGATGGCGCTGCCGGCGCCCGCACGGCCACCGCGCTGCGCAACTTCCAAAAATCGAAGGGCCTGCCGATCACGGGCCGCGTGGACGCCGCCACGGCCGACGCGCTCTCGCGCTGAGGCCAAAAGCGCGAAGGGGACCGCAGGCCCGCGCCTGCCCGTCCCCTTTTGCGCGGCGCCGGGCCCCGGCGCCGCCATGCCACCCCGGTCACTGCCCCCCGATGGGCGCCACCGTGTTCCACAGCGCGGTGCAGTGGGCCGCCGAATCGATGGACGATGCCGGGAGGCTGCTGGGGCTGCCCGCGGTGCTCCATTGCGAAAGCGACGAGGACAGGCCGGCATAGGGCGTCCAGGCCGTCGGCAGCTGCGCGCCGCTGGCGGCCACCGGCGTCCATGGCGCCGGGCTGGCGGGGCTGTTCACGAAGCTCGCCCAGGCGGCGGCCATGGTCTGGGCCAGGGCCTGGTCGGCGGGCGGCGGCGGCTGGCTGCCCCGGGTGTACACCGCGTAGGCCGTTCCCAGGGTGTTGAACACATAGGGCAGTTCGTTGCCGTGGCAGACGTTGCCGTCCTGGCCCGGTGCGCAGGCCGCGACTTCCGTGGGCGGCTTGCCGGCGCTGTAGAGGTCGATCAGCGGCGGCTGGGCGAACAGGTAGCCGAAGGCCGGCAGCGCGGGGCTCGCCTGCGCGTTGCGGGCGGCCGCCCGGTTCGCCATGGCCAGGTTGCCGCAGCGGAACGCGAAGTCGTTGATCACGCCGGACAGCGTCGCCGCCGTGCCGTTCATGTAGCTCGGCGCGGGCCGGGTGGGCGCGCGGTACGGGAAGACCGGCTGGCCTTGTGCCGTGGTGCTGTAGCCCAGAATGGTCTTGGCGTCGTCCGGCCAGACCTTCGGCACCAGCCCCTCGTTGAAGACCACGGGATTGAGCCCCACCCCCAGCTTCAGGAAGGCCAGGTTGGCGAAGACGGCGCCCTCGTCGCGGTTCACGCCGAAGACGAAGGGCTTGGGCGGCATCGAGGCCGTGGCGGACACCGCGTTGTAGCCGGCCAGGGGCTGGCCCACGATGACCTTGCCGTCCACGGTGGGCGACCAGGGCAGGCCATCGTTGACCTGGGGCGACGCCTGGGCCAGAAGCCCCACCAGCGGGCGCGTGGCGGCCTCGCGTTCGGCGGCGGCGAGGGCCTTGGGGTTGCCGGCCTTGCCCCGGGTGCCGAACAGCTGGCCCGCCTGGGCCGCGACGATCTGCGCCGGCGTGGCCTTCAGCAGGATGGGCTTGCCCGCGAGGCACCCGCCCACCTGGGTGCACAGGGCATCGCGGAACAGGCTTCCTATGCCTTGCGCCTGCGCGGGCGTGCGGTACACCGAGCCCACCGGGTTGCTCTCCATGATGGCGGCCTGAAAGCGCGTGGCGCTGTCCGGTGCCGAGAACAGGTGCAGCCCCGCCGACATGGCCCCGGCGCTCTCGCCCGCGACCGTCACCCGGGTGGCATCGCCCCCGAAGGCGCCGATGTACTTCTGCACCCAGTCCAGCGCCGCCTGCTGGTCCAGGATGCCGAAATTGCCCCGCAGCGGTCCCCCGACGGTGGGGTTTTCCACCGCGTTGTCGAGGGCCAGGAAGCCCAGCGCCCCCAGGCGGTAGTTGATGGTGACGACCACCATGTCGCCCGCCGCCGCGAGGTACGAGCCGTCGTACAGGTTGCCCACCGTGGCGCCCTTGGCGCTGTCGTACAGCGGCAGGTAGCCGCTGCCCTCCACGAACGCGCCGCCGTGGATGAAGAACAGCACCGGCCGCTGGGGCTGCGCGCCGATGGCCGACTGCGGCGTGAAGACGTTCAGGTACAGGCAGTTCTCGCTCTGCGCGCTGGTGGGAAGGTTCGGCCGCGCGGCCTGCGGGCAGAACGGGCCGGCGGCCGTCTGCGCCACGTTGCTGCCTGCCGGGACCGTCGCCGCCGGGGGCTGGAACCGCGCGGCCGTCGCGTACTGGATGCCCAGGTAGGCGTTCACCGGCAGCGGCGCCGATGCGCCCGCGGGGGTGACGGGCGTCTGTAGCCCGCACAGCGTGGGCGCCGCGGGCGCGCCGGCGATGGTGACGGTGGTGCCGCTCGCGCAGGCCGGTGCCGTGGCGGCCGCGGCCATCTTCGGGGCGCCCAGGCACAGCAGGGCAGGGGCCGCCAGCGCCAGCAAGGCGCGTCGGGCGGAAGGGGGTCGTTGCATGGAAATCTCCCTCTCTTGTTCGATGGATCGGTGTGTCGCGCCCCCCGGGCGGGGGGCGGGTCCATTCTTGGAGAAAGCACGGGCCCCGGGCCGCCGCAGCGCCTGAAGCCTTCTGAATCGTTCTGGGTGGCGGTGCCGGCCCAGGGGGGCCGTGTGCAAGGCGTTACCTGCGGTCACAGCTCCTTGGAATCCTTGGCCTGGCTTGTCATGTTTGCTATTGAAATAATAGCTACCAAGGCATGTTTCACTAGGGCGTACGGCCTAAAAGGCTTGCAATCGATCTATACTCCCGCCCGTTGGTGCTCGCGCGGTCATTGCGACCGCGCAGTTAAACGGGAACCAGGGAGGGCGCGTCCGGCACGGACCGCGCCCCAACCTGGGCTGCCCCCGCAACGGTAAGCGAAAGAAGGCCTCGCCTTCACCCCGTGGATCGTGCCCACTGGATGCCTCGGCATCTGGGAAGGGCCCACGGGTTTTCGCCAGCCCGGAGACCGGCCGACAGGGGGCCGCGCGCGCCAAGGCACAGGCCTTGGAGCGCGCGGCCCATTTCACGGAACCTGCGGGGAGGCAGGGGTCCGGGCGAATGCATTCCTGTGGTCCCCATGCAAATCTTCTCTGTGCTGGCGCGTGCGCCAGCCCCGCGGCCATGACGCCGGGCACCGTCTGGTTCGTCGGCGCCGGGCCGGGCGATCCCGAACTCATCACCGTCAAGGGCCGCGCGCTCATCGAGCGCGCCGGCGCCATCCTGTTCGCGGGCTCGCTCGTCAACGAAGCGGCCACGCGCTGGGCGCCGCCCGGCTGCACCATCGCCGACAGCAAGGACATGACGCTGCCGCAGATGGCGGCGTGGCTCATCCTGCAGGCGCAAAAGCACGACACCGTGATCCGCCTGCAGACGGGCGACCCGGCCCTGTACGGCGCGCTGATCGAGGTGGTGCAGCCGCTGGACGCCGCGGGCGTGCCGGTGCGCGTGGTGCCGGGGGTGTCCTCGGCCATGGCCTCGGCCGCGGCGGCGGTGGAGAGCTTCACCCTGCCCGAGGTCACGCAGAGCGTGATCTTCACCCGCGTGGAGGGCCGCACGCCCATGCCGCCGGGCGAGTCGCTGGCCGAGCTGGGCCGCCACCACTGCACGCTGTGCATCTTTCTGTCGATCACGCTGCTGCACAAGGTGCAGGCCGGGCTGCGCGAGGCCGGCTGGGCCGAGGACGCGCCCCTGCTCGTGGTGCACAAGGCGAGCTGGCCGGGCGAGGAGCTGATCGTGCGCGGCACGCTGGCCGACATCCGCGACCGCTGCCGCGAGGCCCAGGTGGTGAGCCAGGCCATGGTGATCGCCAGCCCCACGCTGGGTGCCCGGCAGTGGACGGAGCTGGCCAAGTCCAAGCTGTACGACCCCACCTTCACGCACCGCTTCCGCCGGGCGAGCGAGCCCGCCCGCCCCACCCAAACCCCCTTGGAGCGTGCCCCATGAACACCACCATCCTGCTGATCGGCCATGGCTCGCGCGAGCCCGAGGGCAACGACGAGATCCACGCCTTCGTGGCGCAATGGCGCGCGCGCCAGCCGGCCTGGCGCATCGAGGTGTGCTTCATCGAGTTCGCGCCGCCCGGCCTGCACGACGGCCTGCTGCAGGCCGCGCAGGGCAGCCAGCGCGTGCTGGTGCTGCCGCTCATCCTCAACGCGGCGGGCCACGTGAAGATGGAGATCCCCGAGGCCATCGAGCATGCGCGCGCGCACTGCCCGGGCGTGGCGTTTCTCTACGGCCCGCACCTCACGGCGTGCGAGCCCATCCTGGCCATCCTGCAGCGCCAGCTGCGCCAGTGCATGAACGCGCTGGACATGCCCGACCCCACCACCACCGGCGTGGTGCTGCTGGGCCGGGGATCGTCCGACCGGCAGGCCAACGGCGACGTCGCCAAGATGGCGCGCTGGCTGCAGGAAGACGGCCACCATGAGCTGGTCGAGATCGCCTTCACCGGCATCACCTGGCCGCGCCTGGAGCGCGTGGTGCAGCGCCAGGTGCTGCTGGGCATGAAGCAGATCGTGGTGCTGCCGTACTACCTGTACACCGGCACGCTGATGCAGCGCATCGGCCGGCAGGTGGCGCACCTGCGCGCGCAGTACCCGCAGGTGCGCTTCGCCCAGTCGCCGCACTTCGGCCTGGAGCGCGAGATCTTCGAGTTGCTGGAGGGCCGCGTGGCCGACCTGCTGGAGGGCACCCCGGGCAGCCTGCTGCCCTGCGACGGCTGCAAGTACCGCGAGATCGCGCACGACCTGGGGCACGGCCACAGCCACGAGCACACGCACGCCCCGGCGGCCGCGCCCGCGCCGACCCCCGAGGCGGTGGTGGCCCTCGCCGCGGGCGGGGCGCCGATGCACCGCCACGCGCACGCCCCGCACGGGGCCGACCACGCCCATGGCGCGGCGCACCCGCACCCGCACCCGCACCCGCACCCGCACCCGCACCCGCACGAGACCGCCACGGCATGAGCACCGTCAACACCGTCACCGAGCAGCTCACGCGCGCCGGCCAGGCCATCGAGCACGACAGCTTCGCCATCATCGACGCCGAGGCCGGCCCGCACCCCTACACCGCGGCGCAGTGGCCCATCGTGCGCCGCATGATCCACGCCAACGCCGATTTCGAGTTCAACGGCCTGACCGACTTCCACCCGAAGGCGGTGGAGGCCGGCATCGCCGCCCTGCTGCGCGGCGGCGCGCCCGTGGTGGCCGATGTGGAGATGATCTGCTCGGGCCTGTCGCAGCCGCGCCTGGCCCACTTCGGCATGCGCACGCACCAGTTCATCAGCGACGCCGACGTGATCGCCCAGGCCCAGGCCGAGGACACCACGCGCGCCGTGCAGGCCATGCGCAAGGCGCACCGGCACGGGCTGCTGCAGGGGGCCGTCGTCGGCATCGGCAACGCGCCCACGGCCCTCATCGAGCTGGTGCGGCTGATCCGCGAGGAGGGCGTGCGCCCCGCGCTCGTGGTGGGCATGCCGGTGGGCTTCGTCTCCGCCGCCGAATCCAAGGACCTGATGGCCGGCGTGGACGCGGTGCCGTGGATCGTCATCCGCGGCCGCAAGGGCGGCTCCACGCTGGTGGTGGCCGCGCTGCACGCGCTGCTGGCGCTGGCCGAGGCCCGCCAGAAGGCCACGATGCCGGGGACGCCGTCGCCATGATGGAAAAGACCGTGCGCCGCGGCACGCGCACTGGCTTCACCACCGGGGCGTGTTCGGCCGCCGCCGCGCGCGCCGCCGTGCTGGGGCTGGTGCACGGCTGCGTGCCCGAGGCGGTGGACTGCCTGCTGCCCAACGGCGACGTGGTGCGCTTCGCCGTGAACGACGGCCGCTGCGACGGCCAGGCCGCGCATGCCATGGTCATCAAGGACGCGGGCGACGACCCCGACTGCACCGACAAGGCCCACCTGACCGCCGACGTGCGCGTGCTGCCCGGCGACGCCGGCGCGGTGCGGCTGGCGGGCGGCTTCGGCGTGGGCACCGTCACCATGGCCGGCCTGGGCCTGGCGGTGGGCGGCCCGGCCATCAACCCGGTGCCGCGCCAAAATATCGAAGAGAACGTGCGCGCCGTGGGCGAGGCGCTGCTCGCCCATGCGGGGCTGGAGGTCACCATCTCCGTGCCGCAGGGCGTGGACATGGCCAAGAAGACGCTCAACGCGCGCCTGGGCATCCTGGGCGGCATCTCCATCCTCGGCACCACCGGCATCGTCAAGCCCTATTCCACCTCGGCCTACCGCGCGAGCGTGGTGCAGGGCGTGCAGGTGGCGGCCACGCTGGGCCACGGCGTGGCGGTGCTCACCACCGGCGGACGCACCGAGCAGTTCGCCATGAAGGAGCGCGCGCAGTTGCCCGCCGCCTGCTTCGTGCAGATGGGCGACTTCCTGCGCTACGCGCTCGACGAGGCCGTGGCCCAGGGGCTGCGCGAAGTCGTCATCGGCGGCATGGTGGGCAAGCTCACCAAGATCGCCCAGGGCGAGACCATCACCCACGCCAACCGCGCCGAGGTCGACACGCAACTGCTGGCCGAATTGGCCGCCGGCATCGGCGCGCCGGCCGACGTGTGCGCCGAGATCGCCGCCGCCGAGACCGCGCGCTTCGCCGCCGAGCGCATGGAAGCGCTGGGCCTGGCCGCATCCTTTCACGCCGCGCTGGCCCGCGCGGTGGTGGACACCCTCATGGCCCCCGACCGCTACGGGGGCCGCTTCCAGCTCCAGGTGCTCGTCTGCGACTTCGACGGCCGCAAGATGGCTGAGGCCTGCTCCGCATGAACGCCCCCGACACCGTGACCGCCTTGACCACCGCCCCGACCGCCATGCCCGACCCCCAACCCTGCCGCATCATCGGCGTGCTCGACGACGGTGCGGCCAGCCTGGGTGCCACCGCGCTGGCCCTGCTGCGCCGCGCTGACCTGGTGGTGGGCGGCACGCGCGCGCTGGCGCTGTTCGAGGACGACATCGCCCCCGGCGCCACGCGGCGCGACCTCACGGGGCAGCTCTCCGCCGTGCCCGGCTGGATCGCCGCCGCGCGCGATGCGCAGCAGGCCAGCGTGGTGCTGGCCACGGGCGATCCGCTGTGCCACGGCATCGCCAGCTACCTGGCCTCGCGCCTGTGCATCGAGGCCATCGAGGTCATTCCCAACGTCTCCACGCTGCAGCTGGCCTGCGCCCGCCTGGGCCTGGCCTGGCAGGACGCGCGCATCGTCTCGGTGCACGCCAGGGATGCGGGCGAGTGGCAGCAGGGCGCCGCACCGTCGCACGGCCTGTATGCCCTGGCGCAGGCCGTGCGCGCTCACGACCGGCTGGCGGTGCTCACCAGCCCCGACAACACGCCCGCGCGCATCGCCCGCCTGCTGGTGGCCGAGGGCCTGCAGGACGACTTCCAGCTCAGCGTGGCCGAGCGCCTGTGCACGGCCGACGAGCGCGTGTGCGCCGACCTGGCGCCGGCCGACGCGGCGCAGCAGGCCTTTGCCGACCCCAACGTGGTGCTGCTGGTGCGCACGCGCCAGCGGCCCGCGCCGGTGCGCTTCGGCCTGCCCGATGCTGCCTACCACCAGCGCCAACCGGACAAGGGCCTCATCACCAAGCAGGAGGTGCGTGCCGTGTCGCTGGCGCGCCTGCAGCTGCGCGCCGACAGCCGCGTGTGGGACATCGGCGCGGGCAGCGGCTCGGTGGGGCTGGAGGCCGCGCGCCTGTGCCCCCAGGGCCATGTGTGGGCCATCGAGAAGAACGAGGCCGATGCGGCCATCGCGCGGCAGAACGTGCAGGCCTTCGGCGTGTCCAACCACACGCTGGTGCACGGCAAGGCGCCCGAGGGGCTGGATGCGTGGCCCGACCCGGATGCCGTCTTCATCGGTGGCTCGGGCGGCGAGCTGGCCGAGCTGATCGCGCTGTGCCTGAAACGCCTGCGCCCGGGCGGCTGGCTGGTGATGAACTTCGTCACGCTGGAGAACCTGGCCGCCGCCACGCAGGCCCTGCAGGCCGCGGGCGCCGCGTGGGACGTGCTGCAGCTGCAGGCCGCGCGCAGCAAGCCCATCCTGCACATGCACCGCATGGCGGCCGAGAACCCGGTGTGGATCGTCTGCGCGCAGGCCGTGAGCACAGAGGCCCCGGCAGCGTCGGTGGTGGAGGAGGGCGCATGACCGATACGACCCCGTCCAGCGCCGCCCTGGGCCGCCTCATCGGCGTGTCGCTCGGCCCCGGCGACCCCGGCCTCATCACCCGCGCGGCCTGGGCGCAGCTGCAGCGCAGCGATGCCGTGTGGACCTACCCGGCCCGCAGCACCAAGACGCCCAGCTACGCCTTCGACATCGTGCAGCGCGCAGGATTGACGCCGCCCGCCACGCACCAGACGCTGCTGTTCCCCATGACGCACGACGGCGACAAGCTCGCCCGTGCCTGGGCGCGCGCCGCCGCCGCCGTGCTGCCCTGGCTGCAGGCCGGGCAGGACGTGCTGTTCCTGGTGGAGGGCGATGCCAGCACCTATGCCACCTTCGGCCACCTGGCGCGCACCGTGCGGGCGCTGGATGCGCGCATCGAGGTGCCAGTGATCGCGGGCGTGAACGCCTTCACCGCCGCCTGCGCCGCGCGCGGCATGCCGCTGGCCGAGCAGGACGACACCGTCGCCATCGTGCCCGCCGCCTACGGCGTGGGCGCGGTGGACCGCCTGCTGCCCGACTTCGACACCCTGGTGCTCATGAAGGTCAAGCCGCTGATGGACGAGCTGATCGACTGGCTCGTGCGGCGCGGGCTGCTGCCGCACACGCAGTTCATCGAGCGCGTGGGTGCGCCCGACGAGCGCTGCGTGAACGGCCCGGACCTGCCGGCCCTGCGCGGCACCAAGGTCAGCTACCTCTCGCTCATGGTTGTCAAGAACCCGCACCGCATCCGCGGCGAGCGCATCAAGGGCTGCCTCAAGAAATCCTCGCTCACCGATGTGGGCGCCTTCCTATCCGAACCGGAGCCTGCCGAATGAATTCCCCCGCCACCCCCGCCGTGGTGCTCTCCGCGCCCGCGCAGCCGCTGGAGGCCGTGCGCGTGTGCCTCGTCGCCATCACCCGCCACGGCGCCGCGCAGGCCGCGCAGCTGGCCCGCGACGTGCCGCAGGCCCATGTGTGCACTGCCGCTAAATTCGCCAGCGCGTTCGAGGGCCTGCCCAACACCCTGCGGGCCTACGAAGGCGCGCTGCGCGACGAGATCGCGCCGCTCTTCGCTGCCTACGACCAGCTGGTGTTCTTCGTCTCGCTCGGCGCCGTGGTGCGGCTCATCGCGCCGGTGCTGAAATCCAAGGACGAGGACCCCGGCGTGACGGTGGTGGACGACGCGGGCCAGTTCGTGATCCCCGTGCTGTCGGGCCATGTGGGCGGCGCCAACGACTGGAGCGAGCGCATCGCCGCGCTGATCGGCGCCACGCCCGTGCTCACCACCGCGTCGGACGTGGGCAAGACCATTCCCGTGGACATCCTCGGGCGCCACCTGGGCTGGCGCGTGGAGGCGCCCAAGATCAACATCACGCGCGTGTCGGCCCACGTCGTCAACGGCGAGCCCATCGCCGTGGTGCAGGAGGCCGGCCGCCGCGACTGGTGGAACCGCCCGACGCCGCTGCCCGCCAACATCGCCTGCTTCGACCGCCTGGGCGATGTCGACCTGGCGCACTACCGGGCCGTGCTGTGGGTCACCCATGCGCCGGTGCCGCCCGAGCAGTGGCAGGCCCTGCAAGAGCGCCTGGTGGTCTACCGCCCGCCGCTGGAAGGCGCTGCGGCATGACGGCGGCGCCCGGCACCGGTGGGCTGCGGCTGGCCATCGGCCTGGGCTGCGACCGCGGCACGCCCGAGGCCACCGTTCAGGCCTGCCTGCTGCAAGCCCTGGCGCAGGTGCCCGCCGACCTGCGCCACGTGGCTGCCGCCGCCAGCATCGCCGCCAAGGCCGACGAGGCCGCCTTTCTCGCATTGGCGGCGCGCCACGGCTGGCCGCTGCAGTGGTACACCGCCGCGCAACTGGCGGCCGTGCCCGTGCCCAATCCTTCGGCCACGGTGCTGCGCTACATGGGCACCCCGTCGGTCAGCGAGGCCGCGGCGCTGCTGGCGGCCGGTGCCGCGCACGACGCATCCGCCCTGCTGGTGGAAAAGCACCGGCTGCGCGGCGAGGACGGCCGCAACGCCACCGTGTCGATCGCGCGCATGGCGCGCGCGGCCGGCTGATCCCTTCGTTCCGATTTTCCCCTTCTTCACCCCAAGGTTCACACCATGCACATCGAAATCGGCATCCTCTCGCAGGACAAGATCGCCTTTGCCTCCGTCGCCGCCACGGCGCTGCTGGGCGCGCACGCGCTGCCCCTGCTCAAAAGCCCCACCGCCTGGCTGCGCACGCTGTTGGCGGCCTTTTTCTTCAGCGTGCTCATGCAGGTCTGGCACATGCCGGTGGGGCCGTCGGAGCTGCATTTCGTGGGCGCCATGCCCATCTACCTGCTGTTCGGCTTCATTCCCACGCTGTTCGGCTTCGGGCTGGGGCTGCTGGCCCAGGCCCTCGTGTTCGAGCCGCAGGACCTGGCGCACCTGGCCATCAACTTCCTGAGCCTGGCCGTGCCGCTGGTGGCCGTGCACCACGGCCTCGGAAAGCGCATGCAGCGCATCAGCGTGGCCAACGTGCTCAAGCTCGATGCCATGTACTACGCCGGCGTGACGCTCATGGTGGGCTTCTGGCTGTCCATCAGCAGCGATGCGGCGCCCGTGGCCGACTGGGCGCTGTTCGCCGCGTCGTACCTGAGCCTCGTGGCGGTGGAGCCGCTGCTCACCATCGGCATCACGCTCGGCGCCGCCCGCCTGCGCGGCCGCCGCTGGCTGGCCGCCTGCATCGACGAGCGCACGCTGCAGCGCGTCGCATCCCCCGCCCCGGCGGCCGCTGCGTGAGGGGCCCCGCGACCATGTCCGCAGGAAAGATCATGCTCGTGGGCATCGGCCCCGGCAGCACCGACCACATGACGGCGCGCGCGCGCGCCGCCATCGCCGAGGCCGACACCATCATCGGCTACGTCACCTACATCAAGCTGGTGGCCGATCTCATCGAGGGCAAGGAGATCATCCGCAAGTCCATGACCGAGGAGCTGGACCGCGCCATCGAATCGCTGGCCCGCGCCCGCGAGGGCAAGAAGGTGGCGCTCATCTCCTCGGGCGATGCGGGCGTGTACGGCATGGCCGGCCCCACGTTCGAGGTGCTGTTCCAGGCCGGCTGGACGCCGCCCGCCTTCGACGAGAACGGCGTGGTCGAGCCCGGCGGCATCGAGGTCGAGATCGTGCCCGGCGCCTCGGCCATCAACAGCTGCGCCGCCCGCGTGGGCGCGCCGCTCACGCACGACTTCTGCGCCATCTCGCTGTCCGATCTGCTCACGCCCTGGCCCACCATCGCGCGCCGGCTCGACGCCGCCGCCCTGGCCGACTTCGTGGTCGCGCTCTACAACCCCAAGAGCGGCCGGCGCACGCGGCAGATCGAGGAGGCCCAGCGCCTCTTTCTGCGCCACCGCAGTCCGGACACGCCGGTGGCCATCGTCAAGAGCGCCTACCGCCGCCGCGAGCGCATCGAGTTCGCCACGCTGGCCACCATGTGCGATGCCGACATCGGCATGCTCAGCACGGTGCTGATCGGCAACAGCAACACCATCGTGCAGCACGGCCTCATGGTCACGCCACGCGGCTACGCCAACAAGTACGACGTGGAGGGCGGCGGCGCCACGCGGGCCGGCGAGCGGCCGGGCCGGTCGCTCTCCACCGGCCTCAACGGCTGGCTGGAGAACCTGCAACTCGACCACGCGGCCGGCGAGAGCATCGAGGCCCTGGCCCGGCGCCACCGCCTGCCGGCCGATTACATTCGCGACACCCTGGCCCAGCCCCTGGCGGCCGAGGCCGTCGCCACCACCGAGGAAGAGGCATGAGCCAGCAAGACCCCACCACCGCCACCGCCACGACCGCAGCGCCCGAAGCGGTGCGCGTGGCCATCCGGCCGAAGATCGGTGCCTACCGCCGCCACATCCTCATCTGCACCGGCCCGCGCTGCGCCGAAGACGGCCAGGCGCAGGCCCTGTTCGACAGCCTGGGCGACAAGTTCAAGGCCGCGGGCCTGAACGATGGCGAGCTGCGCGTCAAGCGCAGCCGCGTGAGCTGCTTCGCCGCCTGCAAGGGCGGGCCGGTGATGTGCGTGCAGCCCGACGGCACCTGGTACTACGACGTCACGCCCGCCAACATGGACCGCATCATCGAAAGCCACCTGGTGGGCGGCCAGCCGGTGCAGGACCTGGTGTTCCACCAGGGGCCGTCCGGGGGCTGAACGGCGCGGGTGCGGCGGCCGGGGCGACCGGGCCGTGCACCTTGCGGCCGGCTTCACGGACCGGTGGCCAGCCGCTCCTGCAGGAACTCGATGAAACGCAGCGTTTTCGCTGGCAGGAGCCGCGTTTCGGTCAAGGCGTAGACCGGGACGGGCGTTCCGTACCAGCCCGGCAGGATGCGGCGCAGGCGCCCCTCGGCCACGTGGTCCGCGACGACGCCTTCCGCCAGAAAAGCGATGCCTTGGTCCAGCACGGCCAGGCTGCGGCACATCCCCACGCTGTTGACCTTGAAGCGCTGGCCGATAGCGACTTCCACGGTGACCCCTCCCTCGTTGGCGTTCAGCACCCACGGGCCGAGCTTCGGAGAGCCGATGCACTCATGCTGTGACAGCGCAGCGGGGTCTGCGGGCTCACCCGCTGCCTGCAGATAGCGGGGCGATGCGTACAGGTGGGTGGTCAGGCGGGCCAACTGGCGCGCGACCAGCGTCGAGTCCGGCTGCTCGCCCATGCGGATGGCCACATCGAAGGGCTCGGCCACCAGGTCCACCCGGCGCGGGCTGAGGTCCAGATCGAAGGCGATGCCCGGATAGCGGCGGGCGAACTCCGCGATCAGCGGCGCCACGTAGATGGTCGCAAAGTCCACCGGCAGCGAGGCGCGCAGCACCCCGCTGGGCTGGGCCAGCAGGTCGCCCAGCTGCTCGTGCGCGATCCGCGCCTCCTCGACGATGCGCCGGCAGCGCTCGTAGTAGATCTGCCCCGCCTCGGTCAACTCGATCCTGCGGGTCGTGCGGTGCAGCAGGCGCAGGCCGATCGATTTCTCCAGCGCGCCGATCCGGCGCGACAAGGTCGAGTTGGGCACCCCGGTCGCATCGCCGGCCGCGCGAAAGCTCTTGGCTTTCACCACCTCCACGAAAAGCGCCATGTCGTTCAGGTATTCGAGGGCCATTGCGTCAATATTGGATCAATCATTCCCATCAAACCATCTTTATCTCATGGGTAGGTTAATCGAAGATGCAGCGTCGCAACCGGAGAAACCCATGACCGCCCTTTTCAGCCCTGCCACCGTCGGCCGCTACACCCTCTCGAACCGCCTCGTGATGGCGCCCATGACGCGTTCCCGCGCCGCGCCCGACGGCACGCCCACGGCCCTCGCGGCCACCTACTACGCGCAGCGCGCCGATGTCGGGCTGATCGTCTCCGAAGGCACGCAGCCTTCCGACGACGGCCAGGGCTACCTCACCACCCCCGGCATCTACACCGATGCCCATGTGGCCGGCTGGCAGGGCATCACTGGCGCCGTGCACGCCAAGGGCGCGCGCCTGTTCATCCAGCTCATGCACGTGGGCCGCATGTCGCACCCCGATAACACGCCCCACCACCGGCAGGCCGTGGCCCCTTCGGCGATCGCGCCCAGCGCGCCGATGTTCACGATGACGGGCATGCAGCCCATCCCCGAGCCGCGCGCGCTGACCACCGAGGAGATCCGCCAGACCGTGGCGGACTTTCGCCGGGCCGCTCGCCGGGCGATCGAGGCGGGTGCCGACGGCGTCGAGATCCACGGTGCCAATGGCTATCTGGTCCAGCAGTTCTTCGCCCCGAGCGCCAACACCCGCACCGACCAGTACGGCGGATCGATCGAGAACCGCGCCCGTTTCGCGATCGAAGTGGCCACCGCGATCGCCGAGGAAATCGGTGCGGACCGTACCGCCATTCGCCTGTCGCCCGGCGCCCAGCTGGGGGGCATCGATGAGGGGCCCGAAGGGCCGGCCCTGTACCGCTACCTGAGCGCCGAACTCTCCCGGCTGGGCCTGGCTTATGTGCATGTGATGCACGTGGGCGACGAAGCCCTGGTGGCGGACATTCGCAAGCTCTGGCGCGGCACGCTCATCGTCAACCGCCCGGGGCGTGCACGCGAGCAGATCGGTACCGACTTGGTGTCGGGCCTGGCCGATCTGGAAGCCTACGGACAGATGGTGCTGGCCAACCCCGACTTCGTCGAGCGCCTGAAAACCAACGCCCCGATGAATGCGCCGGACCACAACACCTACTACGGCGGTGGTGCCAAGGGCTACACCGATTACCCGGGCCTGGCCGGCGCAGCCGCCTGAAACGGCGCGCCCCGCCATCGACACCTGCACAGGAGAACCTCCCATGACAACGACCCAACGCGCGGTCCTGATCCGCGCCTACGGCGGCGCGTCGGCCGCCGAGATCGGCGAGATCCCGAAACCCTCCGCCGGCGACGGCCAGGTGCTGGTCCGGGTTCGCGCGGCCGGCGTGAACGGCATCGACTGGAAAGTCCGCGAAGGCCTGGTCCAGAAGGCGTTCCCGATCCCCCTGCCTGCGGTGCTCGGCATCGAATTGGCCGGCACCGTCGAGGCCGTCGGGCCGGGGGCCTCGCGCTTTCGGGTCGGCGACCGCGTCATGGGCCCGCTGGGCCGGCTCGGCGCTTACACGGAATTCGTGCCGGTGGCCGAGGCGAACCTGGTGCATACGCCCGCGGGGCTGGACGATGTGCAGGCCGCCGGTATTCCCGTGGCGGCCGTCGCGGCCTGGCAGAGCCTGCACCAGGCGGGGCCCATCGCGGCAGGCCAGCGCATCCTGATCCACGGCGCTGCGGGAGGGCTGGGCGGCTATGCCGTGCAGTACGCCAAGCGGGCCGGCGCCGAGGTCTTCGCCACGGCCTCCGCAGCGCACCTCGACCATGTCCGAAGCCTGGGCGCGGACCACGTCATCGACCACCGAAGCGAGCGTTTCGAGTCGGTGGCGCAGGGCATCGGCCTGGTGCTGGACTACGTTGGCGGCGAAGCGCTTGATCGCTCGTGGACCGTGCTGGCCGAAGGTGGCGCCATCGTCAGCGCAGCCGCGCCCGACATCGCCGCACGCACCCCTGCCGGCCGTCGCGGACTGTGGTTCGTGAACCAGGCGGACGCGGTGCTCCTGGCGCAGTTCGCGCAGGAAATTGCCCAAGGCTCGCTGATCTCGAAGCTGAGCGATACCGTGGGCTTCAACGGCATTCCGGCAGCCATCGAACGCAGTCGCACCGGCCCCCGCATCGGCAAGGTGGTGGCCGACTTCACGCGCTGACCGCTCCCCGGCCGCGAATGCCCGGGAGGCGAACGTCTTTCGGGGGTGTATCGCTCCGGCCTTACCGCTGCGCCGGCGGGCGCGCCAGCCAGCGCACTCCCACCCCGGCCAGGTACAGCATCAGCGCCGAGGGCAGCGTGAACATCGACCCCCACGCACCGATCATGAGCACCGAATACGCCGCGTCCGACAGCCCGGGGGCCGCGGCGCATTGCATGCCCGAGCCCTCGTTGCCTTCGCAGCCGAGCAGGCGCAGCAGCGGCCACGACAGCAAGAGCAGCAGCACCGGCGCGAGGCCGAGGGCGATGCACAGCAGGCCGAACCAGCAGCGCACGGCGAATCGGCGCAGCGCGGCGGCCCTCATGCCGGGCCGTCCCCGTCCATCGCAGCCGCCCCGCACCGCGCAGGGGCTGGCAGCGGGCCGTGCCTCCGCATCACTTCTTCGCGCCCAGCACCAGCAGCAGGCCGCCGACGGCGATGGCGCCGATGCCCACCCACAGCGGGATGTTGACGGTCTCCTTCTCCTTGGCCGAGATCTCCAGCGGACCGACCTTCACCACGGTGGTGTCCTTCGTGTAGCTGAAGCCGCCGTAGGCCAGGCCCAGGGCGCCGGCCACGATCAAAACGATGGCGATCAGTCGGGTGGGGTTCATGTGTCGTCGCTCCGCGTCAGGCGCCCCACCGCCGGGGTCAGCAGCAGCATGCGATGGGCGCCGGGTTTTCAAAAAAGGATCGCTGCGTGCGCCAGCAGCATAAGCGCTACAGGCTGGGGTTGTTCAGGAAAGCTGGGTGCCGATGGGTTCTGTGTCGTTGGCACCGCACAGGCCCTGCTCGGTGCGATGCCCAGACCGTCGTGGCGCACCGCCACTGCGAGATCGGGGTTGCCCGCCAAGGCATCGCAATGGCATGCAACGCTTCGCACGGCAGGCGCTCAGCGGAAACGATCGCGGCACGATGCAATCGATGGGTCTGCCGGTTGGTGCGGCGAACCACAACTCCAGAAATTTCTCTTTCCATGACCACACCCGTTGCGGCCCGCAACCCGGCCTTGCCCGCGCAGGCCGCGCCGTTACCGGTGCAAGAGGCAACCCCGCCGCCACCAACGCATCGTGCGCCGGTGGAAACCGGCCCGCTCGCGTCCCGTGCCGCTCCACAGGAAGCCGGAGCGATGGCGCCTCGGCAATCGCTGGCTGCGCGCCAGGGTGGGGCGCAGGCTTCCTCTTCCGGTGCCGCGGCCCGGGCCACCGAATCTGCCGTGCAGCGGCAGGCCCACGCGCTTTTCGAACGCGCCCGGAAAGCGTTGCTGGACCGCGTGGCGTTGAGCAGCGGCCAGTTTTCAGACATCGTGGCCCTGGCGGTGGATTCACGGATGGGCGAAGCCGAGCGGCGCGCACTGGCCGAGGCCCTGGCAGGGCATCCACGGGGTCTGTCGGCCTTGTACTCGCTGGAAAAAATGGAAGGGGCGACGGTCGAGGCCCTCTCGATCGTCGCAGCGGCGGTGGCTGGGCGTCATCGTTTCGATTTGGAAAAGCGCCGCATACCGGAGTTGCTCGCCTTGCCAGAGCCCGTGCGCCTTGCGGTAGCGCTCGCGCAGCAGGCGCTGGATGCAAAGAACATGCAGTTCCATGGTCGCCATCGCAGCGGCTTTTACCAGCTCGATCTGGCCCCCGCTAGCCATTCGCGGATGTTTGCGCAGGCAATGCGGCTTTTTGCGCCCCTTGCCACCCGCGAAGAGTTGGCCCGGCTGGTGGGCGAAGAATTCCAGCGTTGGAAGCCCGTCTGGGGCAGTTTCACCGAGATGACGCATTCGGACCCTGCAGTCCGCTTGCATGCGCTGCAGAAAATACTGGCTGGCATGCAGCTTCAACCGGTGCTCCAGCGTGTGGCCGATGGCGATCCCACCCACCGGGGTGCCCAGGCGCGCGCGACGCATCAGCAATGGGCCTTCGAAGCCGCGGTCATGTTCGGCGGCCTGCCACCCTCGGGGCTTGCGGCACTGGAGGGCACCTTGCAGTCTTTGGCGCGACTGCACGCGCCCCTTTTGCGCCGGCAATTGACGGAGCGGCTGGCGTTGCCGGCCCATGCCGGTGACGATGCCCGCGACTATCTGCAATTTTCAGTGCCGTTTCACCGGCCGCACATGCGCAGTCTGGCCATCGCGCTGTATCCGCTGTTTGCGAGTCCTGCCCGGCCTCCTGCGGAATTGCTGAAGATCCTGGGCTCGTCCGATCTCAAGAACAGCCATTGGCTGCACCGCGCGTTGAAGGATCTGCTCCTGCTGGCGGACAGCGAGTGCGATCTCTCTCATGAGGAGCGCCGCCAGCTTCTGGAGCATGCGCTGCCTCCCGATGGAACGGTGTCACCTTGTCGTGGCTTTCTCGACAACCTGCGTTCTATCGCCATCGCGGTGCAGTGCGCCACGGGAGAGGATGCGCAGTCTTCCATGGTGCTCGACAAGCTGACCGATCTGGCGCGATCCCCGGACAGGCCTGCATCGATCAAGGACGCCATTGCACCCGTGCTGCGTCTTGCGATGCCGGGAGTGGGAGCCCAGGACGCGGGCCCTGAAAGCCTGGTGGCCTGGAAGGCGTTTCTCTCTTCCTGGCGGCAACCCGAAGCGCTGATCGTCCATGCGCAGAACATCCGCTCCAACCTCGACGAGGACGAGGGGAAAGAGGCGGTCCTGAACGCATTGGATGGGTTTGCCGACAGCGCCGTCTGGTCGCGGGACGGGCTCGCCCAGTTCCGGGCCATGCGTTACGCCACCACCGCATCGCCCCATCTGGCCGAGATCGAGAAGCAGGCTCCCGAGGCCTATGCGCAGTGGAAGAAGCCAGCGGTACTGGAGACTGTTGCACAGGCATTCGCCGTCGAGGACACCGACCACCCGGAAGATCTGCTGCTGTGTGGAACCGACGTTGCGAGTTGCCAGAGCGTCAATGATGACGCAATGCGCAGCAAGGCCCTGATGGGCTATGTGATCGATGGGAAATACCGCATGCTGATGGCCCGGGCACCTGACGGCACCATCGCTGCCCGGCGCATGGTCCGGCTTCTGCTGGACGAGGCGACGGGACGGCCGGTTCTGTATGTCGAAAAGCTGTATGCCAACACGGGCATAGAGGCCGACAGTCCGGCAGACAAGGCCTTGGTGCAACTCGCCCGGTGCAAGGCCGACGCCATGGGGTGCGCGCTGGTGTGCGCCGCCTCCGGGAGCAACGAAGAGGACGGGACGTTGCCAGCCTATGAGGGCTTATTGAAGTCTCTCGGCAGTCCGGCGCCTTTCGAGTACGTGGACGCGGACCACACCGACGAGGACGATGAAGAACAAGATGAAGGCGGAGTCGTCAAGGGCGGCAGATACACGGTGGAAAACGCCTATCGGCTGCAGTGAGGCTGCGCCCCACCCCGGCGGCCGCTCAGCGCGGTCGGTGCATCTTGAACAGCTGCTCCGGCCCCACCGTGAAATAGTCCGCCGGGCCGCCCGCGCGCAGGATGTGCCCGGCATGGGCCGTGTCGTACACCCCGTCCTTGAGTAGCGCGCGGTCGATGTGCACCGCCACCACCTCGCCCAGCACCAGCCAGGTGGGCACCTTCTCGCCGTCCGCGCCCTCGAGCCGCACGATCTGCGTGCGGCGGCATTCCATGGCCACCGGGCTTTCGGCGACGCGGGGCACGGACACGATCCGCGAGTCCGCGGGGGTGAGGCCGCCGAGCGTGAACTCGTCCACCTCGGGCGGCACGGCGGCGCAGGTACGGTTCATGGCCTCGGCCAGCGGGCGGGTGGCCAGGTTCCAGACGAACTCGCCCGTGGCCTGGATGTTGGCGAGCGTGTCCTTGGCGCCGATGCTGGCGAATCCGATGATGGGCGGCGTGTAGTTGAAGGCGTTGAAGAAGCTGTAGGGCGCCAGGTTGAGCACGCCGGCCGCGCTGCGCGAGGCGATCCAGCCGATGGGGCGCGGCCCCACGATGGCGTTGAAGGGGTCGTGCGGCAGGCCGTGGCCCTGGCGCGGCTCGTAGCTGTGGATGCCGGAGGCGGCCGGGGCGGCGTCGTGGGGGGAGGTGGCGGTCATCATGCCTGCACGATACACAAACGGTTCCGGATTCGCCGGCCAGGGCGTTTGCTATTATTTTTATAGCTAACAGGGCAATCAATCTCCCGGCGTGCGGCCTGAAAGGTTCGCAAAGGCTGCGAACGCCCCTTCACCGCCCGCCCGGGCGCCTTCAGTCCAGCAGGCAGGCGGCCACCGCGCCCAGCAGTTCGCCCAGGTCCGCCACCGGCACGGCGCCGGGCAGGGCGATGTCGCCGTGCAGCACGTACACCGGCTTGCCCCACTTGAGGCCCAGCGCCATCTCCGACAGCGTGCCCATGCCGCCGCCCACGGCCACCAGGCAGCGGCTGCTGCGCGCGATGAGGGCGTTGCGCATCTCGCCCATGCCGGTGGGCACGGCCACGCTGAGCCATTCGTTGGCGTGGCGGTCGTCGTCCTCGGGCAGCAGGCCGATGGCGATGCCGCCCGCGTCGTGCGCGCCGCGCGAGGCCGCGGCCATCACGCCGCCGCGCCCGCCGCAGACGATGGCCATGCCCGCGGCCGCCAGGTGGCGCCCCACGGCGTAGGCGGCCTGGCATTCGCGCACGCCGCCGTCGCCGGGGCCGATGACGCCCACCGGCTGGGCATGGCGGCGCGGGCCGCGCTGGCGGGCGGCCAGCCGCACCAGCGCCTCAACGGTGGTTTCGGGAAGCATCGCGCTCCCGTTGGCGGGTGGCCACATCTCCAACTCCCATCACGATCACACACACGACCATGAGCACCAGCGAGAGCGCCGCCGCCATGGAAAAGTCGTTGCCCCCGTCGCTGACCTGCGCGAGCAGCATCAGCGGCAGGATGTTCAGCTGCGTGCCCACCAGCGCCAGCGCCGTGCCGTAGGTGCCCATGGCCAGCGCGGCCACGGTGCAGGCGCTGGCGAGCACGGAGGGCGCCACCTCGGGCACCACGGTGTCCCAGAACGCGCGCAGCGGCGTGGCGCCCAGCGTGCGCGCGGCGGCCAGGGGCCGCAGGTCCAGGTGCGCGAACACGGGGTACAGCGACAGGGCCACGCGCGGCACGAGGTAGTAGGCATAGGCCAGGCCCAGGCCGCCCACGCTGTAGATCCAGCCGCCCACCACGGCGGGGTCGGCGCCCAGCCGGGCGGCCAGCTGCGTGACCAGGCCCGCGCGGCCGAACGCCAGGATGAAGCCGTAGGCGATCACCAGCCCCGAGAAGGCCAGCGGCAGCCCCAGCATCGCCATGAGCCAGCGGCGCCGGCCCTCGGGCTGGCGTGCCAGTTCGAGGGCCAGGCAGCTGCCCACCACGGCCGACACCGCGCCGCTGCCCAGCCCCAGCAGCAGCGTGTTGCGCAGCGCGCCCGCGAACAGCGGGTGGTGCAGCAGCCGCCCGAAGACCGCGCCGTGATCGGCCAGGGCCTCGGGCAGCAGCGCCGCCAGCGGCACGGCCAGAAAGAGCGCCATGAAGGCCCAGGCGGGCCAGGCACCGAATCGCCGCATGGCGTTCAGCGGCCCACGGTGGCCTCGGCCCAGAGGCGGTCCACCTCGGCCTTGCGCGCGGAGGCCTTCACCACGTCCAGCGGGCGGATCTGCGGCGCGGCGGGCATCTTCGCGGCGATGTCGGCGGCCAGCGGCACGCCCGGCACGGCGGGGCGCACGAAGCCCTGGGCGAACAGCGCCTGGCCGGCCAGGCTCATGGTGAAGTTCAGCCACAGCTTGCCGGCGTTGGGGTTGGGTCCGTTCTTGACGAGGCTGATGGCATAGGGCGCGGCCACGCTGGCCTCGCGGGGGATCACCACCTCCAGCGCATCGCCCATGCCGTCCACGTGCCTGGCCTTGAGGCCGTCGTTCTCGTAGCCGATCCAGATGGGGATCTCGCCCTTGAGGAACTTGGCGTACGGCGTGGTGCCCTCCACGCGCAGCACGTTGCCGGCCGCATGCAGGCGGCCCAGGTAGTCGGTGCCGGGCTTGACGTCGTTCACGCTGCCGCCCATGGCGTAGGCGGCGGCGAACGCCACCACCTGGCCCACGCCGGCGGTGCGCGGGTCCAGGTACACCACGGCGTTGCGGTACTCGGGCCGCAGCAGGTCGGCCCAGCCGGTGGGCACGGTCTTCACGAGCTGGCGGTTCACCAGGAAGGCGATGTTGAGCGTGTGGATGGTGAACCAGCGGCCTTCGGCCTCGCGGAACACCGGTGGCAGGTGCTCGAAGTTCACCGGCTTGAACGGGGCCACCACGTCCTTGGCGGCGGCGTCCACGGCCGAGGCCGCGAAGTAGTAGGCGGTGTCGGCCTGGGGGCGGCGGCGGGTCTTCTCCAGCGCCAGCACGGTGGCGGCCGAGCCGATGTCGTTGTAGGTCAGCTCGATCTCGGGGTAGCGCTTCTTGAACTCGCGAAACAGCGCCTTCCAGTTCGCCCATTCGGGGCCGGTGTCGAACGACACGCACAGGCCCTCCTTCTGCGCGGCCTGGTAGAGCGCCTTCTCGCCGGCGTACAGCTCGGGGCCGTCGAACGAGAAGGCGGCGGGCGCGAGGGCGGCCAGCGGCAGGGCGCCGGCGGCCTGGATGAGTTGTCTGCGTTGCATGGGGAAATCTCCGAAAGGGTCGGTGGGAATGCGGGGAATCGGATGGGGGCGGGCAGCGCCGTGCGGTCAGTCGTCCAGCAGGCGGATGTGTTCGGGCGCGATGGCGACGGCGGCCTGGGCCGGCTGCGGTGACTCGGCCAGCAGCGGCGTGGGCGCGCCGGGCACCGCGAAGTCGTAGCGCGTGGTGCTGCCCAGGTAGCGCAGCGCGCCGGTCCGCCCCTCCAGGCGGTTGACGGCGCGCAGGGCCGGGTCGGGCCGCACGTGCTCGGGGCGCACCAGGGCGTGCACGGCCTGGCCCGGGGCGCGCGGGCCGGTGGGCGTGCAGAGCGTCGCGAAGCCCAGGTCGATGCGGTCCGGCCCCGCCACGGTGGCGGGCCAGACGGTGGACAGGCCCACGAACCGCGCCACCGCGCGGCTGGCGGGCGCCTCGTAGAGCTGGCGCGGCGTGGCGAACTGCAGCAGGCGCCCGTCCTGCAGCAGGGCCACGCGGTCGGCCATGGCCAGGGCCTCTTCCTGGTCGTGCGTGACCAGCAGCGTGGTCGCGCCGAAGCGCCGCTGCAGCTGGCGGATCTCGTCGCGCAGGTGGCCGCGCACGCTGGCGTCCAGGGCGGACAACGGCTCGTCCAGCAGCAGCGCGCGCGGGTCGATGGCCAGCGCGCGCGCCAGGGCCACGCGCTGCTGCTGGCCGCCCGACAGCCGCGCCACCGGGTGCGCGGCGCGGTCGGCCAGGCCCACCGTCTCCAGCAGCGCCAGCGCGCGGCGTCGGCGTTCGGGGGCCGGCACGCCGCGCATGTGCAGGCCGTAGGCCACGTTGTCGATCACCGGCAGGTGCGGGAACAGCGCGTAGTTCTGGAACACCATGCCGATGCCGCGGCGGTGCACCGGCGTGTGGGCGAGGTCTTCGCCGGCCAGCAGGATGCGCCCGCCGTGGCCCGCGCCCTGCAGGCCCGCGACGACCTGCAGCAGCGTGGACTTGCCCGATCCGCTCGGGCCGATGACCGCCACCAGCTCGCCGGTGGCGACCTCCAGGGACACGCCGTGCAGGCCGTGCGGGCTGTCCGGGTAGCGGTAGTGGACGTCTTGGAGAACGAGGCTCATGGGCGGTGTTTCACGAGGGACGAGGAAAAGAGCGCCGCCGAACCCGCCAGCACCAGCAACACCACCGTGGCCGCGCAGGCGAAGCCGGTGGCGCCGTAGAAGGCCTGCAGCAGCAGCACCGGGTACGTGCGGCTCTGGAAGCCCGCCAGCAGGTTGGACAGGTTGAACTCGCCCACCGACAGCGCCGCCACCATCACCAGCCCGCTGAGCAGGCTCTGGCGCAGGCTGGGCAGCACCACGGTGGTGAACTGGCGCCAGCCCGAGGCGCCCAGCGTGGCGGCGGCGGCCTCCAGCCGGGCCAGGTCCTGGTGGCGCAGGTCGGCCAGCAGCGTCTGGGTGAGGTAGGGCAGGGTGGCGACGGCGTGCGCGGCGATCAGCAGCGGCAGCGAGCCCAGCCAGGGCAGGGCGTCGGTGTTGAAAACGATCACGTAGCCGAACGCCAGCGTGACCGGCGGCACGGCGATGGGCAGCGCGCTCACCAGCCGCGCCATGCCGGCGCGGCCCCGGCGGGCGCCGTGGTACAGCGCGTGGGCCAGCGGCAGCGCCAGCACCGTGTTGATGGCGCAGGCCGACAGCGCCACCAGCAGGCTGGTGCCGAAGGCTTTGCGGAACGCGGGGTCGGCCCACAGTTCGGCATACCAGCGGCCGGTCAGGCCCGTGGGCAGCAGCGTGTTCGTCCAGCGCTCGCCCACGCTGCCCAGCAGCAGCAGGGCGATGGGCAGCAGCAGGTAGGCGGCGTAGAGCAGGGCGGCGGCGCGGACCAAGGGGTGACTCCGGTGGAGGGGGCGGGCGAGGGGCTTTGCAGGCACCGGGCGACCCGGCATACTTTCCTGAAACGCCACATTGCCAATGGCAGCGTGGAAGGTTCATCAAAATTCTAGGAAGAACGGTGCCATCGATGGGTGAAACCTGGATGACGTTGCTTGAGCAAAAGGAAAGTGTTTTTCACATCCGTGTCATGCGAGCCGGCTGCATTGCCGGCCGGGGCGTTGCCCAGGGGGCCGCATGAAGCGCACCTGCCCCACCATCCAGGAGCTGCTGGCCTTCGATGCCGTGGCGCGGTATGAAAGCCTCACGCTGGCCGCGCAGGCGCTGTGCGTCACGGTGAGCGCGGTCAGCAAGCAGGTGGCTGGGCTGGAGGCCTTCATCGGCCGGCCGCTGCTGCAGAAAAGCGGGCGCGGCGTGCAGCTCACGCCCCAGGGCCACGTGTACTGGCAGAAGGTGGCGGGCGGGCTGCGCGCCATCGAGGCGGCCACCTTCGAGGCCCGGGCGGGCGATGCGGGGGCGGGGCTGCTCACGCTGGCCAGCGTGCCCACCTTCCTCACCAAGTGGCTGATCCCCCGGCTGCCGGCCTTTCGCCAGCAAAGCCGCCAGGTCACCCTGAGTTTCAGCCGCCACCTGGAGCCCACCGACGGCATGCCGCCCGGCGTGGACGCGGCCATCCGCTACGGGCCGGACGGCTGGCCCGGCGTGGTGTCCGAATACATCGCGGGGCGCGAATTCGTGCTGGTGGCGGCGCGCACGCTGGTGGACGCGCACCACCGCATCGCCCGGCCCGAGGACCTGCTGGGGCACACCTTGCTGCACCACGAAAATGCGCCCACCGCCTGGCGCCAGTGGGCCGCGCAGCACGGGGTGGCCGCGGCGCACACGGCAGCGGGGCCGCGCTTTGCGCAGTACGCGCCGCTCATCCAGGCCGCGCTCGCGGGCTTTGGCATCGGCCTGGTCCCCCGGGTGCTGGTGCAGGAGGAACTGGCCGAGGGCGCGCTGGTGAGCCCCTGCGGCGAGCCCGTGGCCATCGACCAGGGCCACTACCTGTGCTACCACCCGGGGCGGCTCAAGCTGCCGGCGTTCGCCGCGTTCCGCGAGTGGCTGCTGGCCGAGGGGCAGCGCTCGCGCGGCCCCGTGGGCTGATCGATCGCGCGCGGGGCGCTACGGGCCCAGGCCCGCGGGCGACTGCAGGCCGAGAAAGCGGGCCGGGGGCATGCCCACGGCGCGCCGCACCATGGCGCTGAAGGCACTGGCGCTGTAGCCCAGTTCGGCCGCGATCTGCCCCACGGGCAGGCGCTCGGCAGCCAGCGCCACCGCCTTGGCCAGGATCACCTGCTGGCGCCACTGCGTGAAGGTGCTGCCCAGCTCGGCGCGAAACAGCCGCGCCACGGTGCGCGGGCTGGCCCCGGTGTCGCGCGCCCAGTCCTCCAGGGCCTCGTGGCGCGTGGGGTCGGCCAGCACGGCCTCGCACAGGTGCAGCAGGCGCTTGTCGCGCGGCAGGTCCACGCCCAGTCGCAGGGCGGCGGCGCGGCGCAGCTCCTCGCAGATCAGGGCGCTCAGGTGGCGCTCGCGCCGCAGCAGCTCGGGCGTCGGGGGCGTGGCGCTGTCGTCGGGCTCGGAGGGCATCTCGCACACCAGGGCGCGCAGCAGGGGCGACACCTCCAGCACGCGGCACTGGCGCCAGGCCGCGTCGTCCGCGCGCGCCGCGCCGATGGGCACGCCCGGCCCGCAGCGCCCGCGCGGCTGGTGGAAGTACAGCGTGCGCAGGTCGGCGTCCTGCACCATGGTCACGGCATGCTCCACGCCGGGCGGAATCCACAGCGCGCGCGAGGGCGGCACGATGTAGGTGCCCTGCGCTGCGGTGAGGCGGATCACGCCCGTGGTCGAGATCGCCACCTGCGCCCACGGGTGGCGGTGGGGCAGCACCTGCGTGTCGGCGGGTAGCCAGCGGGCCTTGGCGCGCACCGGGCGCGTGCCGGCGGGCACGAACAGGTCGGGCGTGAGCGAGCTGACGTACGACACCGCGCGGCGCGGGCGCGGTGCGGCGCTGGGGGCCGGCGCGGGAGTGGAATGGGCAGTGCTTGGCATGATCGCGACAGAAGTTGGCAGTCTATCGTCAACCTGCCGCCGCGCCGCTGCCTAAGATCGCTGCCATGACCTCCACCGCATCCCCCCACCCCGCAGCGCCCGCCGGCACGCTGCGCCAGGACGCCCGCACCATCGGCCTCATCGGCCTGGCCCACGGCTCCTCGCACTTCTTTCACATGCTGCTGCCGCCGCTGTTTCCGTTCCTGATCGCGGAGTTCGGCTTCAACTACTCGGAGCTGGGGCTGCTGGTGTCGGTGTTCTTCGTGATCTCGGGCGTGGGCCAGGCGCTGTCGGGCTTTCTGGTGGACCGGGTGGGCGCGCGCCCCATCCTGTTCTTCGCGCTGTCCAGCTTCGCCGTGGCGGGCCTCGTGGCCGGCACGGCGCAGGGCTATGCGGGGCTGATGCTGGCGGCGGCGCTGGCGGGGCTGGGCAATGCGCCCTTCCATCCGGTGGACTTCACCATCCTGAACAAGCGCGTGTCGCCGCAGCGCCTGGGCCACGGCTTTTCGATGCACGGCATCTCGGGCAACCTGGGCTGGGCCACGGCGCCGGTCTTCATGGCCGGGATCGCCGCGGCCACCGGATCGTGGCGCACCGCCTGCCTGTGCGGGGCCGCGCTGGCGGCGGTGGTGCTGGCCATCATGGTGTGGCAGCGCGACGCGCTCGATGACCGGCAGGGCGCCTGGGCCCACGCGCCCAAGCCCGGCACCGCCGGCGCGCCGGGCGCTGCGGCCGTGGCCGAGCACCCCATGGCCTTCCTCAAGCTGCCCTCGGTGTGGCTGTGCTTCTCGTTCTTCTTCTGGACCACCTGCGCCCTGAGCGCCATCCAGAGCTTCGCCAGCCCCGCGCTGCAGCAGATGTACGGCCTGCCGCTGGCGGTGACCTCCATGGTGGTCACGGGCTACATGCTGTGCGGCGCCGCCGGCATGGTGGTGGGCGGCTTTCTCGCCGGCCGCGTGGCGCGGCTGGAGGGCATCATCACCGTGTGCCTGCTGGCCACCGGCGTGCTGCTGCTGCTGGTGGGCACCGGCTGGCTGCCCGGCATGGGCGCCGTGGCGTTCGCCGCCATCGCGGGCCTGGGCACGGGCCTGGCGGGCCCCTCGCGCGACATGCTCATCAAGCGGGCCGCGCCCCCCGGGGCGACGGGCCGGGTCTATGGCACGGTGTATTCGGGCCTGGACCTGGGCTTTTGCGTGGCAGCGCCGATCTTCGGCGCACTGCTGGACCGCGGCGCGGCGCACGGGATCTTCTACGGATCGGCCGCGGCGCTGGTGCTGGGCGTGGCCTCGGCCGGCGTGGTCGGTGCGGGTGTGGCGGCCCGGGCCCGCGCGGCCCGGCCCATGGCCGCCTGACGCGGGGCGCCAGCAGGAAGGGTTCCGAGCCTTTCAGGGCTCCAGGGCAGATTCCCCTAGGGCATATTGCTATTAAAATAGTAGCAATGTGCTTTGGGGCTCAGAACGCTTCGGTATCCACCTCGGCCTGTGCCTGGGGCGGGTAGCGGTCGCCCGCCATGGCGCGGTCATGGACGAGCGCATCGAGCCGCGCCAGCAGTTCGGGCGGCAGTCGCACATCCGCCGCGCCCAGGTCGTCGCGCAGGTGCGCCACGCTTGTGGTGCCGGGAATCGGGATGATCTCCGGCCCCTGCGCCAGCAGCCAGGCCAGGGCCAGCTGCGCGGGCGTGCAGCCGGCCTCGCGGGCGAGGGCCTCGTAGGCGCCCAGCAGCCGCAGGTTGGCCGCGTAGGCCTCGGGCGCGAAGCGGGGCATCGTGCGGCGGATGTCGCCCGGCGCCAGCGTGGACACATCGCGCAGCGCGCCGCCCAGAAAGCCCCGCGCCAGCGGGCTGAACGCCACGAACGCCGTGCCCAGCTCGCGGCAGGCCTGCAGCACGGCGATCTCGGGGTTGCGCGTGCACAGCGAATATTCGGTCTGTAGCGCGGTGATGGGGTACTCGGCATGCGCGCGGCGCAGCGTGGCGGCCGACACCTCCGACAGGCCCACGCCGCGGATCTTGCCCTCGCGCACCAGGTCGCCCAGCGTGCCCACGCTGTCTTCGATGGGCACGCGCCGGTCCCAGCGGTGCAGGTAGTACAGGTCGATCACGTCCGTGCGCAGCCGGCGCATGCTGGCCTCGCAGGTCGCGCGCAAGGTGGCGGGGCGGCCATCGATCACGCGCACCAGCTTGCCATCGCCGTTCGCATCCACGCCCTGCATGCCGCACTTGCTCGCCAGCGTGATGCGCTGGCGGTGCGGCGCGAGGATCTCGCCCACCAGCGTCTCGTTGGCCCCGAAGCCGTAGAGCGCCGCGGTGTCGAACAGCGTCACGCCCTCGTCGAGCGCGGTGAGCAGCACCCGCTCGGCCTGCTCGCGCGAGGCCGGCACGCCGTAGGCATGGCTGAGGTTCATGCAGCCCAGGCCGATGGGGTGGACCTGGAAGGGGCCGAGGGAGCGTGGGGTGGTGGGCATCGAATGGCGCTGGTGTGCGAAGCGGAAGGTGGCGTGACGGTAGCGGCCGGGCAGGCACCGGTCAATACACGATGCGCGCCACCGCACGCAGCGCCTCGGGCGTGGCGCCGCCCCAGCCGAAGAACTCCAGGTACGCGGGAATCATCTCGAACAGCATGTCGGTGCCCTGCTGCACCGGGCAGCCCCGGGCCATCGCGGCCTGCAGCAGCGGGGTGTGGGCCTGCGCCATCACCACCTCGCCCACGAAGGTGCCGGGGGCGATGCGGTCCACGTCGAAGGGCAGGGGGTCGTCCTCGCGCATGCCCAGGGGCGTGGCGTTCACGACCAGGTCGAAGCCGGCGGGGTCGTTGCGGCCCACCGCCGTGCGCAGGGCGGGGTAGTGCTGCCGCAGCCGGTCGGCCAGCGCCTGCGCGCGGTGGCCGTCCACGTCGAACAGGGCCAGCTCGGCCACCCCTGCGGCGGCCAGCGAGGCGGCGATGGCCGACCCGACCCCGCCGCTGCCGGACACCAGCGCGCGCCGGCCTGCCAGGGCCAGGCCCTTGCGCTGCACGCCGCGCACGAAGCCGGCGCCGTCGAACTGGTCGCCCAGCAGCGTGCCGTCGGGTCGGCGCACGATGGCATTGCAGGCCCCGGCGATGCGCGCCGTGGGCGTGAGCGCATCCACCAGCGCCAGCGTGCTCACCTTGTGCGGCATGGTCACCAGCGCGCCGTGCCAGTTGGTCATGCGGCGCAGCACCTGCAGCGTGGCGGGGTAGTCCTCGGCCTGCACGCCCATGGGCACCACCAGGGCGTTGATGCCCTGCTGCGCGAACCACGGGTTGTAGATCATCGGGGCCTTGAAAGCCTCGGTCGGGTAGCCCAGGTGGGCGATCAGGCGGGTGCTGCCGTTGATGGTTTGCTGCTGCATGGGGAACGATGGTGGGCCGATTGCCGTGGGTCTTTCAGCGGCCGCGCCCATGGCTGCGCAGGGCTTCCTGGCGGGCCTGTTCGTAGGCGGCTTCGGACAGGGGCTGGGCGTCGGGCTGGCCCAGGTCCTGCGTGGGAATGCGGAAGGTCTCGCGCGCCGACCACGCGGCCAGCGCCGCGATGGCCGTCACGCCGAATGCGATCGCGCCCACGGTGGCCGGCACGTTGGTGGAGCCGGGCGGCGCCACGGCGGCGAACAGCGCGGGCAGCAGGGCGGTGAGCGTGGTGCCCACGTTCTGCGAGATGGCCATCGAGGTCACGCGGGTGCGGGCCGGGAACAGCTCGGGGTAGAAGCTCGGGAACACCGCGTTGTAGCCCTGGTACACCACGCCCCACATGAGCAGCGACATGCCGATCGCCATCGGCACGTGGTGGATGCTGATGGCATACAGGTACAGGAACGCCAGCAGCCCCGACAGCAGCGCGCCCACGATGATCGGCGGGCGCCGGCCGATGCGGTCCGACAGGTTGCCCACGTGCGGGATCACGAGCACCGCGACGATGTTGCCCAGCACCGGAATCCACAGGTACACGCTCTTGTCGAAGCCCACGCCATAGCCCGGCTGCACGGCATAGGCCGCGCCGAACACGGTCGCCACCACCGGGATCACGTTCATGAGCGCCATGCACACCACGCGCAGCATGTTCGGCCCGTTCTCCTGGAACGCCTGCACGATGGGCGCGCGCGGCACGGCGCCCTGCCGGCGCTCGGCGGTGAACACGGGGGTTTCCTGCACTTCGCGGCGGATGTAGTAGCCCACCAGGATGACGATGAAGCTCAGCAGGAACGGCACGCGCCAGCCCCAGGTGTTGAATTGCTCGGCCGGCAAGAAATACGCCAGCGGCAGGAACACCGCCGCCGCCAGCACCTGCCCCGCCTGCACGCCCTGCAGCGCGAAGCTGGCGTAAAAGCCCCGCCGCCCGGTCGGCGCGTGCTCCAGGATCATCGAGCTGGCCCCCGAGATCTCGCCGGCCACCGCGAAGCCCTGGATCAGGCGCAGCACCACGAGCATCGCCGGGGCCAGCAGGCCGGCCTGCGCATAGGTGGGCAGCAGGCCCACGGCCAGGGTGGAAAAGCCCATCAGGAACATGCACAGCACCAGTACCTGCTTGCGGCCATGGGTGTCGCCCCAGTGGCCGAGCACCAGGGCACCGATGGGCCGGGCCACGTAGCCCACGCCGTAGGTGGCGAGCGAGGCCACGATGGCCGCCGTCGGGTTGCCTGCGGGAAAGAAGATCTGCGGAAAGATCAGCGATGCGGCGGTGGCGTAGATGAAGAAGTCGTAGTACTCCAGCACCGAGCCGATCCAGCCACTGGCGGTGGCCTTGCGCGTTTGCTGTAAGCCGCTGTCGGCGGCGTGGTGGTCTGGCATGGGTTTGTCTCCCCTGTTGGAATGGTTGGATGGACGCAAAAGCCTGCGTTGGGCGTTTGGCGGAGCATCTCATGCCTTGGGATGCCTTTCGGCCATCCGTGCATGGCGGGTGGCGCCGGCCGGCGGTGCATCAGGCCTTGCGTTCGAGCTCCCTGGCGTACCGGTGGCTGGCAATGCCCAGGACGATGCCGAAAACGATGAACCCCAGCCCGAAGGCATGGCCGAAACTGAACCACGACCCTTTGCCGCTGCCGGAAAAGGCGATGAACAGGGCACCGGCGAATATGAAGAACAGGGGCGCGAGGAACCGATTGCGCCGCTGCGCGGCCAGCACCACGCTGCTTTGCGCGACCTGCGAATCCAGCGTGCGCGCCTTGGTCTCGCAAGGGCCCTGGCTGCAGCAGATGGAATGGCCCAAGTCCTTGGCGCAGGCCGGACAGATCCCCTTGTTGCAGGCGCGGCAGGTGCCCACGGCGTCGGCGGCCTGGTGTACGAAGCACTTCATGGATTCTCCTGTTGGGTGGTGGCCCTTGGGGCGGACTTTAGCGTTGCGGGCGACGCGATCCCAGGCGTCATGCCCCTTCGGCTGGACGCGGCGGGGCGGCGTCGATGGGCGCCCAGCCTGCCACGGATTCCAGCGTGGCCTGGGCGGAGAAGGCCGTGGATCGGGCCGCAAAGACTTGTTGGTACTGGAGGGTGGCCCCCTCCCATCGGAAGTCCTGCGCAAACCCCTTGGCCAGCACCTCCAGCCGGGCGATCTTCCACCCGTCCACGTCGATCAGCGCAGCGCAGGTGATGGGCCCTGCGGCGTAGTCGGTGGTCAGCCACTCCTGCGCGGCCAGAAAGCGCGAGTCGGGCGACCACAGGAGGGGCTGGCCGAAGATCCGGTGCGGGATGTCGCGGCCGTTGATCGACAGGCGAAAGTACTCCGGGCCGAACCGGATCTCGCCTTCGAAGCGCAGCACCGCCCGGTGGGTTCCGTCGGGAGAACGTGGCATGTCTGGGATCGCTGGAACGGGCGCCCGGGGAGCGGCCATCACTTGAAAAGGACGCGGACGATGCCCACGAGCAGAAGCACCAGGGCGACCGGCAGGAACCACCAGAGCATTCCCAGGGCCGAGGCCGTGCCCCGCAGGCTCCACGCCAGCAGCCCCAGCGCGACGCCGCCGATGCCCATGGCCAAGAACAGGAAGCGCCCGACCTTCTCCGACGCGTCGCCGAACAGCTGCTCGTTCGAATCGCCCATGTGCATCGCGAGCAGGCCGAAGGGCACGGCGCAAAGCAGCAAGGCCCACCTGGGCGCATCCAGCCTGGCCGCCAGCCCGGGCGGAATGGTCAGTGCAATGAGCAGCAGGATCTTGGACATCGTGGTTCACCCGGCGATCGCCGCCATGGGATCAGACCCCGATCTTGCCATGGGCCGCGCGGCGATTTGCGCCCTGCCGGTGGTGCCAGGCCAGCGCCCGTTCCAGTTCCTGGGGGTGGTAGCTCAGGCCCGCCAGCGCCACGGTGTAGTCGCCGCCGCAGAGGAGCCGCCGGGTCTTGCTGATCCCCCTGCGCCGATCGGGCGCCGCATGGTCCGCCACATCCACCAGGATGCGCTGCTCGTCCAGGTCGAGCTTCACCCGCTCGATCTCGTGCCACGGCACCAGGCCCGTCCCACCGCGACGGTCGTTCAAGCCGTGCGAATCGACGATCACGGCAGGTTGAAGGTCGCAGAGGGCTTCGAGCACCGTCTTTCCCAGCGTGCCCCCTACGCAGAAGGCTCCGA
Organism: Acidovorax sp. SUPP1855; assembly: GCF_030158955.1. NCBI lineage: Bacteria > Pseudomonadati > Pseudomonadota > Betaproteobacteria > Burkholderiales > Comamonadaceae > Acidovorax > Acidovorax sp. SUPP1855. Next base: position 86,086 of record NZ_BQXI01000006.1, read on the forward strand.
ATGCCGAGAGCCCCGCGAGGAAGGTGACCAACCGATTCCCCGTGAACAGGAGAACGACCGAGTAGATGCAGATGGCCAGCATCAGCACGGTGAACGGCAGGGGAAAAAATGAGCGTCCAGCGCCGGCGGCGCAAGGTCAGTCGTTTCGCAGGCATGGCTTCGGATGGGCCGATGGCCGAGACGGTGGCATGGGGCGGGTGGCATGGCCGGCGATCCGCCCGCCTCCGGACCGGCCTTCGGCCGCCCGCGTCACAGCGCGAAGATCTTGCCCGGGTTCAGGATGTTCTTCGGGTCCAGCGCGCGCTTGATGGCCCGCATCATGTCCACCGCGCCCGCGCCGGTCTCGTCCAGCAGGAAGCCCATCTTGTGCAGGCCCACGCCGTGCTCGCCCGTGCAGGTGCCGCCCAGGCGCAGGGCGCGGGCGACGAGCTGGTGGTTCAGGTCCTCGGCCTTCAGGCGCTCTTCGGCGCTCTCGGGGTCGATCAGGTAGCCGAAGTGGAAGTTGCCGTCGCCCACGTGGCCGACGAGGAAGTAGGGGATGCCGCTCGCGTCGGCCTCGGTCACCGAATCGAGCAGGCAGTCGGCCAGGCGGCTGATGGGCACGCAGGTGTCGGTGCTGATGGCGCGGCAGCCGGGGCGGCTTTGCACCGCGGCGAAGTAGGCGTTGTGCCGCGCGGTCCACAGGCGGGTGCGCTCCTCGGGGGTGGTGGCCCATTCGAACGCGTTGCCGCCGAACTCGGCCGCGATCTCCTGCACCACCTCGGCCTGCTCCTTCACGCCGGCCGGCGAGCCGTGGAATTCCATGAGCAGCATGGGCTCCTCGCGCAGGCCCAGCTTGCTGTGGGCGTTGACCATGCGCACGGTGTGCGCGTCGATCAGTTCCACGCGCGCGATCGGCACGCCCAGCTGGATGGTCTGGATGGTGGCGCGCACGGCGGCCTCGATGCTCGGGAACGAGCAGATGGCGGCCGACACGGCCTCGGGCAGCGGGTACAGGCGCACGGTGACCTCGGTGATCACGCCCAGCGTGCCTTCGCTGCCCACCATGAGGCGGGTGAGGTCGTAGCCCGCCGCGCTCTTCTTAGCGCGTGTGCCGGTGCGGATGGCCTCGCCACCGGCCGTCACCACTTCGAGGGCCAGCACGTTCTCGCGCATGGTGCCGTAGCGCACGGCGTTGGTGCCGCTGGCGCGGGTGGCGCACATGCCGCCGATGCTGGCGTCCGCGCCGGGGTCGATGGGAAAGAACAGGCCCGTGTCCTTGATGGCATCGTTGAGCTGCTTGCGCGTGATGCCGGGCTGCACGGTCACGGTGAGGTCGTCGGCATCGACGCTGAGCACGCGGTTCATGCGGTTCACGTCGATGCTGATGCCGCCCTGCACGGCCAGCAGGTGGCCTTCGAGCGAGGAGCCCGCGCCGTACGGAATCACCGGCACGTCGTGCTGCGCGGCGAGCTTCACGGCGTCGGCCACGTCCTGCGTGGTTTCGGCGAACACCACGGCCGAGGGGGGCGGCGCCTTGAGCGAGCCCTCGTCGCGGCCGTGCTGTTCACGCACCGCCTGGGCCGTGGAGCACTGCGCGCCGAAGCGGGCGGCCAGTGCGTCGAGCAGTGCCTGTGGAACGGGGCGCAGGTGGATTTCGGGAAGCAGGTGCTTGGCGGCGGCGGGGGCGTTCATGGCGTGTCTCCAGGCTGGAATGGGTGCGGCTTTTTCATTGTAGGCAGCCCGTCGCAGGCAGGGGATTGCCCGGGATTGACGGTCTCGCTGCCGCGTATTTACATTACGTTCGAAATGTATAACGTTTGCCGCCGATGATCCACCGCACGCCCCGCCGCACCCATGCCGAGCGCAGCGCCGCCACGCAGCAGCGCCTGATCGCCACGGCCATCGAGGTCATCCAGTCGCGCAGCTTCGAGGCCATGTCGATCCACGAGCTGGCCCGCACGGCGGGAATGACGTCGGGGGCGGTGCAGCATCACTTCGAGTCGAAGGCCGCGCTGATGATGCGCGTGCTCGCCGAGCTGATCGCGGCGCAGGACCGCGAGGGCCTGCTGTGGCCCGCCGCATCGCTGCCGGCGCTGCAGCGCGCGCAGCATTTCGTGCGGTCCGCGTGGCACATCGTCTATGCGCAGCCGCGCTTCATGGCGGCGTGGAACGTCTACCTGGGCAGCCGCAACCAGCCCGAGGTGGTGGCGCACATCGCCGCGCTGCGCCAGGACCTCAATGCGCGCATGCACACGGGGTTCTTCGAGGCGTTTCCCGAACTGGCGGGCGACCCGGAGCGCGAGGGGTTCGTGGGGCTGGTGTTCTCCACCCTGCGCGGCCTGGGCCTGCTGGAGATGTTCCGCCCCACCGACGAAGCCACCCATGCGCAGCTCGATTGCCTGGCCACGCTCATCGCGCAGCGCTGCGACGGCCTGGCCCGCGCGGGCGCTCCGGCATCGAAACCCCGTCCCCGCGCCAGGCTACCGCGCGCGGCATGACCGGCGCCGTGCCCTGGCCCGGGCACGTTCGCACCCCAGAGCACCCGGCATCCATCACGACAACAGGAGACACACCATGAACCCCCCTCGCACAGGCGCACGGCGCGCCCTGGCCGGCGCCGCGCTCGCATCGCTGGCCTTCGCGGCCGGCGCCCAGCCCGCGGCCTACCCCGCCAAGCCGATCCAGCTCATCGCCCAGCAGCCGCCGGGCAGCGCGTCCGATGCGATGACGCGCGCCTGGGCCGACTGCGCCGCGCGCGAGATGGGCCAGCCCGTGGTGGTGCAGAACAAGCCGGGGGCCAACGGCATCCTGGCGGTCAATGCGCTCAAGGCCCAGCCGGCCGACGGCTACACGCTGATGACCATCGGCATGTCGCAGATGACCATCACGCCCTACGTCTACCGGCAGCCGCCCTACGACCCGCTGCACGACTTCGACAGCGTGGCGGTGCTGGGCAGCACGCCGCTGGTGCTGGCCGTGCCGGCGGGGCTGGGCATCACGCGGCTGGCGCAGCTGGCGGACCAGGCCAGGGCCCACCCGGGCGGGCTCGACTTCGGCTCGCCCGGCAAGGGCAGCCCGGCGCACCTGCTGACGTCGGCGCTGCTCGACCGCATGGGCGTGTCCGGCACGCACGTGCCCTTCGTGGGCGAGGGCGCCGGCCTCACCGCCCTCATGGGCCAGCAGATCCAGGCGATGACGCTGGTCATCGGCACGGCCGCGCCGCACGCCAGGTCGGGCAAGCTCGTGCCCCTGGCGGTGTTCGCGCCGCAGCGCTCGCCCCTGCTGCCGGATGTGCCCTCGATCGGCGAGGCCCTGCCGGCCGCCAAGGACCTGGCCCGCACCGCGTGGATCGCCGTGGTGGCCCGGGCCGGCACGCCGCCCGCGCTGCTGGGCACGCTCAATGCCGCGACCGAAAAATGCCGCAGCGGCGATGCGTCCTACCGCGCGCGGATGGAGGCCATGAACGTGACGCTGGCCGCGTCCGTCCCGGGGGATGCGCGCACCTGGGCGGCACGCGATACTTCGGTCTGGAAACCGTTGATCGACAAACTGGGATTGTCCACTGAATGACTCTGGATACCGTGCCGTGCGTGCACCTTTCCCACGGAGGTGGGCTGCAGGGGCGCCTTGACCATGGCGTCGCCGTGTTTCGCGGCGTGCCTTATGCGCAGGCCCCGCAAGGCGCGCTGCGCTTTCTAGCCCCCCAGCCCGCGCCCGCCTGGTCGGGACTGCGCGAGGCGATGGCTTTCGCGCCGGTGCCGCCCCAGTGGCCGCGCGGCGGCGGTGCCCGGGCCCGCCCGCTGGGCGGCCCGGACTGCCTGGCGGTGAACGTGTGGACCCCCGAGCCCCGCGCGGGTGCGAACCTGCCAGTGATGGTCTGGATTCCCGGCGGCGGCTTTCTGCGCGGCGGCGCAAGCGACCCGCTGTACGACGGCGCGTCGTTCGCGCGCAAGGGCATCGTGTTCGTGTCGCTGCAATACCGGCTGGGCGTGGATGGCTTCATGCACTTCGGTGGCGAGGCGCCCGCCAACCGGGGCCTGCTTGATCTGCTGGCCGCGCTGCGCTGGGTGCGGGAGCACATCGCGGCCTTCGGCGGGGATGCCGGGCGCGTGACGGTGTTCGGCCAGTCGGCGGGCTCGGGCGCCATCACCTGCCTGATGGGCATGCTGGCGGCGCAGGGCCTGTTCCAGCGCGCCATCCTGCAAAGCCCGAGCATGGCCTGCCAGACCGTCGAAGAGGCCACCGTGGTGCGCACTGCCGTGGCGCAACTGCTGGGCGTGGCCCCCACGCTCGCGGCGCTGGGCGCGGCGCCGCCGGCGGACGTGCTGTTCGCCGTGCACCGGCTGGCCGAGGACGCGGCCCTGCGCGACCAGCACGGCATCAGCCGCCGCAACGTGTTCCCGCTGCGCCCGGTGATCGACGGGCAGGTGCTCGCCCAGGCGCCGCTGGCAGCGCTGCAGCGCCAATGGTCCGATCCGTCGCGGCCGCCGCTGCAGGTGCTGGTGGGCAGCAATGCCGAGGAAATGCGCCTGTACCACGTGCCCGGCGGCGCCATCGACCGCGTGACCGATGAACAGGTCACGGCCTTCATGCGGGACACGGGCCTGCCGCCCGCGGCGCGTGCGGCGTATGCGGCGCTACCCGCGTGCGAGGGCGGCGCCCATGCGGGCGAGATGCTGTGCGCCATGCAGTCCGACTACTACTACCGCGTGCCGGCGCGCCGCATCGCGGCCCTGGCCGTCGCGAACCGGCTGCCGGTGCACCGGTACGAGCTGGAATGGCGGTCGCCGCAGTGCAGCGGGCAACTGGGCGCCGCGCACGGGGTGGACCTGCCGTTCGTCTTCGACCGCCTGGCCACGTCCACCGGGCGCGAGTTGACCGGCGATGCCCCGCCGCAGCCGCTGGCCGATGCCATGCACGGTGCGTGGGCGGACTTCGTGGTGCAGGGCGACCCCGGCTGGCCGGAGAACGGCCCCGGAACGCCCTGGATGCAGTTCTTCGACGACCTGGGCTGGTGCGGCCCGGCGCCGGCCTCCGCCACGCTGGATGCGTGGGACGGCGTGCTTTGAACTGAACGGATCCCGGGCGGCCCACCAGTCGCCAAACTGGTGCATCTGGCTTGTATACCAGTTGGCACGGAACCTGCGTAGTTCCGTGGCAATGACCAGCGCCACCGAAATCAGCAACCGCATCATCGAAGCCGTGATGGCCCAGAAGCTCGCCCCCGGCGCGCGCCTGGGGGAGCAGCAACTCGCCATGCTGTTCGACTGCAGCCGCACCATCGTGCGCGAGGCGCTCACGCGGCTGTCCACGCGCGGCATCGTCACCGTTAGCGCGCGCCGTGGCTGGTACGTGATCGAGCCCTCCGAGGACGAAGCGCGCGAGGCCTTCGAGGCGCGCCGCGTCATCGAACTGGGCCTGCTGCACCAGCTGAAGACGGTGGACAAGGCAGCGGTGCGCAAGCTGCGCGCCCACCTGCAGCGCGAGAAGGCGGCCCTGGCGGGCAGCGACGTGGGCGCGCGCAGCTTCCTGCTGGGTGACTTCCATGTGTGCCTGGCCGAGTGCCTGGGCAACGGCCTGCTGGCCGACACGCTGCGCGACTTCACCGCGCGCACCACGCTCATCGCCATGCTGTACCAGTCGTCGCACGACGCGGCGCAATCGTGCGAAGACCACGTGCGCATCGTCGAGGCGCTGGAGGCGGGCGACATCGCCCGCGCCGAATCGCTGATGGCCGAGCACATCGGCTCGGTGCAGTCTGCCCTGCGGCTGCAGGCCAGCGCCGATCCGCTCGAACACCTGCGCAGCGCGCTGGCGCCCGTGCGCGCCGGCGCCGCCAGTGGCCCGGCCGCCCCTTCCGCTTCCCCTTCCCCCGCCGCGTCCCCGGGCGACGCATCCACCTACCTAGGAGCCTTGCTATGACCTTCGCCACCCGCTTTCTCTCCCGCCGCCTGGCCCTGGGCCTCGTGGCCGCCGCCGGCCTCGTGTGCGCCGTGGCGCCCGCACAGGCGCAGACCGCGCTGGACGACATCCTGAAGTCCAAGACGATAAAGATCGCCATCCCCACCGACTACCCGCCCTACGGTTTCGTCGGCACCGACCTCAAGCCCCAGGGCCTGGACATCGACATGGCCGAGCTCATCGCTGCCAAGCTGGGCGTGAAGGTGGAACTGGTCGCCGTCACCAGCGCCAACCGCATCGCCTACCTGCAGACCAAGAAGGCCGACCTCGTCATCTCCACGCTGGGCAAGAACCCCGAGCGCGAGAAGGTCATCGACTTCACCTCGGCCTATGCGCCGTTCTACCAAGCCGTGTTCGGGCCCAAGTCCCTCACGGCCAAGGCCTGGAGCGACCTGGCCGGCAAGAGCGTGGCGGTCACGCGCGGCGCCATGGAAGACCAGGAGCTTGCCAAGGTCGCCCCGCCCAGCATCGACGTGAAGCGCTTCGAGGACAACAACGCCACCATCGCCGCCTTCGTGGCCGGCCAGACGCAGTTCGTGGCCACCAGCGCCTCGGTGGCGGGCAACATGATGCAGAAGAACCCGCAGCTGCAGGCCGAGTACAAGCTGCTGCTCAAGGACAGCCCGTGCTTCATCGGCCTGCCCAAGGGCGAGGCCGCGCTGATGGCCAAGGTCAATGAAATCATCGCCGGCGCCAAGAAGAGCGGCGAGTTGGACACCATGGCCAAGAAGTGGCTGGGCCGTCCCGCCGGCGACCTGCCGGTCTGAGCCCCCTGGCTGCAGTGCACTTTCTCTGACCCGTTGACCTGATCGGCTGCCCATGCGCATCGAGTTCGACTTCATGGCCGTGCTGTCGCAGTGGCCGCTGCTGGCCACGGGCGTGGCCTGGACCCTGGCCCTCACCGCCGTGGCCACCGTGGTGGGGATGGCGGTGGGCATCGCCTGCGCCTGGGCACGGTCCCAGGGGCCGGCGGCGCTGCGCTGGCCGGTGGCGGCCTATGTGGAGCTGGTCCGCAACACGCCCTTCATCGTGCAGCTGTTCTTCATCTTCTTCGGGCTGCCCGCGGCGGGCCTGAAGCTCTCGCCCGAGGCGGCCTCGTTCATCGCCATGGTGATGAACCTGGGGGCCTACTCGACCGAGATCGTCCGCGCCGGCATCCAGGCCACGCCGCGCGGCCAGATCGAGGCGGCGGTGAGCCTGGCGCTGTCGCGGGTGCAGGTCTTCACGCGCGTGGTGCTGCCGCCCGCGCTCAAGAAGGTGTGGCCGGCCATGGTGAGCCAGATCGTCATCGTGATGCTGGGCTCGGCCGTGTGCAGCCAGATCTCGGTGCAGGACCTGAGCTACGCCGCCAACCTGATCCAGAGCCGCAACTTCCGCGCGTTCGAATCGTTCATCGTGGCCACCGGCATCTACCTCGTGCTCTTGATCGCGCTGCGCCGGCTGCTGCACTGGGTGGGCCCGCGCTTTCTCTTCGGCCGCTGAGCCATGGCCCGAGCATTTTTCTAGGAACGCGAGATGGTCGATTTCACCTTCTGGGACATCCTGCGCAACCTGCTGCTGGCCGCGCGCTGGACCGTCGTGCTCTCGCTGATCGCCTTCGTCGGCGGCGGCCTGGTGGGCGGGCTGCTGCTCGTGACCCGGCTCACCGGCGGCCGCGTGGCCGAGCGCGCCGTGGGCGTGTACGTGCAGGTCTTCCAGGGCACGCCGCTGCTGATGCAGCTGTTCCTGTCGTACTTCGGCCTGGCGCTGATCGGGCTCAACGTGTCGGCCTGGACCTCGGCCGCCGTGGCGCTCACGCTCTACACCAGCGCCTTCCTGGTGGAGATCTGGCGTGGCTGCGTGGCCGCCGTGCCCAAGGGCCAGTGGGAGGCCTCGGGCAGCCTGGCCCTGTCGTTCGGCGAGCAGATGCGCCACGTGATCCTGCCGCAGGCCGTGCGCATCGCCACGGCGCCCACGGTGGGCTTTCTGGTGCAGGTGGTCAAGGGCACGGCGCTGGCCTCGGTGATCGGCTTCGTGGAGCTGACCAAGGCCGGAGGAATGATCGCCAACACCACCTTCAAGCCGTTCGCCGTCTTCGCCTGCGTGGCGCTCGTTTATTTCGCGCTGTGCTTTCCCGTGAGCCTGTATGCGCAACACCTCGAAAGGAAGTTCCATGGCCGCCGCTGAAACCCTGGCCGACGCGCCCGCCGTGGCGCCTGCCGTGCCCGCGCCGTCGGGCCGGCCCATCGTGCAGGTCACCGCGCTGCGCAAGTCCTACGGCACCAACGAGGTGCTCAAGGGCATCGACCTCACGGTGCAGCCCGGCGAGGTGATCGCCATCATCGGCAAGAGCGGCTCGGGCAAGAGCACGCTGCTGCGCTGCATCAACGGCCTGGAAACCTTCCAGGACGGCGCGCTCACGGTGGACGGCAAGCCGTTGCTGCACGACAGCGCCATGGCCATGCGCGAGCTGCGCCAGCGCGTGGGCATGATCTTCCAGAACTTCAATCTCTTTCCGCACCTCTCGGTGGGCCGCAACGTCATGCTGGCCCCCACGCTGGTCAAGCAGCGCTCGCAAAAGGACGCGTCCGCACAGGCGGCACGGCTGCTGCAGCGCGTGGGCCTGGGCGAGAAATTCGACGCCATGCCCGACCAGCTGTCGGGCGGTCAGCAGCAGCGCGTGGCCATCGCCCGCGCGCTGGCCATGGAGCCGGCCGTGCTCCTGTGCGACGAGATCACCTCGGCCCTCGACCCCGAACTGGTGGGCGAGGTGCTGCGCGTCGTGGAGTCGCTGGCCCGCGAGGGCATGACCCTGCTGATGGTGACGCACGAGATGGCCTTCGCCCGCAAGGTGAGCAACCGCGTGATCTTCATGCACCAGGGCCGCGTGCACGAGATGGGTCCGCCACAGGACCTGTTCGGCGACCCGCAGACGCCGGAACTGCGGCAGTTCCTGTCGTCGCTCAAGGATTGAGCCGCCTTCGCCGGTAGCTCCCATGGCGGCGGGCCGTCCGTGCCCGCACACGCATCAAGGCCCGCATGCTCCTCAGCATGCGGGCCCGTCGGGGTGGAGTGGAGTTCGTGTGGTAGTTGCTCCGGGCGGCGTCAGGAGTGGGCGCCGGCCTCGAATTCCGAGCGCGACAGGGCACCGTTATGGTCCTTGTCGAGCTCCTTGAAACGGTTGCCGATGGCGGGCAGGCGTGCGGCCTCTGCCAGGGTCAGTTGTCCGTTCTTGTCGCTGTCAACGCGATCGAATGCGCTGGAAGTTTGTGCGGCTGGCTGCGAGCCGCCGAAGGTGGCGCCCTTGGCGCCGGGATGCAGGCCCATGGAGGTGCCCGACGCGGTCTGGGGAGGTTGGTTGGACGGGGAGGTGAGGGTCGGGGAAGGCGTTTGTGCATGCACTGCGGCACCTCCCAGGGTGATCGCCGCGAACAGCATCACGCTGCGGCTGTCGAAAGGAAGGGTGCGTCGTTGCTGAGGTGCCATGGGTTCACGCTCCGTGAAAGTTGAACAGGATTGCATTGCACCGCAACCTGCGGTGCCCGGCCAGTGATTTTGCCCGCTGTTGCCCTGATACACATTTGCCTGCCGGTTGTAACGCACAATGCCCGCGGCCGCCTCCAGCGCGGCTTGCAATGCACAAGGAGCAGCCCATGGGCAACCGACTGACACAGATCGCCACGCGCACCGGAGACGACGGCACCACGGGCCTGGGCGACAACACCCGCGTCTCCAAGGACAGCCCGCGCCCGCATGCCATGGGCGATGTGGACGAGCTCAATTCCCACATCGGCCTGCTGCTGTGCGAGCCGTTGCCGGCCGAGGTGCGCACGCTGCTGTCGGACGTGCAGCACCAGCTGTTCAACCTGGGCGGCGAACTGTCGATTCCCGGTTTCGAGCTGCTCAAGGACGAGGCGCTCGCGCAGCTCGACGAGGCCCTGGCCACCCACAATGCGGCGCTGCCGCGGCTGGCCGAATTCATCCTGCCCGCCGGCACGCGCGCCGCGGCGCAGGCCCACGTGTGCCGCACCGTCGCCCGCCGCGCCGAGCGTGCGGTGGTGGCCCTGGGCGCCGCCGAGCCGGTGCGCGATGCGCCGCGGCGCTACCTCAACCGGCTGTCGGACCTGATGTTCGTGCTGGCGCGCGTGCTCAACCGCCTGGATGGCGGCGACGACGTGTACTGGAAGAGCGAGCGCCTGGCGCGCTCGGAGTCCGGCGCGGCCTGACTGGCACCGCCGCCGGCCTGAAATCCGCCGCCGCGGCGGTCAGCGTGGCGCCAGCATGGCGATGGTCAGGCGCGACACGCAGGTCAGCTCGCCTTCGTCGTTGACCATGTCGATCTGCCACACCTGCGTGGTGCGGCCGATGTGCACGGGCCTGGCGGTGCCGGTCACCCAGCCGCTGCGGGCCGAGCGCAGGTGGTTGGCGTTGATGTCCAGCCCCACGGCGTGCCAGCCCTCGGGCGATGCATATACCGCGCCCACCGAGCCGAGCGTCTCGGCCAGCACCACGCTCACGCCGCCGTGCAGCAGGCCGAAGGGCTGCTTGGTGCGCGCATCGACGGGCACGCGGGCGCGCAGGAAGTCGTCGCCGATCTCGGTGAACTCGATACCGAGGTGGGACACGGCGGTGCCTTCGTTGCCGGCTTGCACGGTGGGCAGGTCGATGGGGCGCTTCCAGATGGGCATGGGGGATTCCTTGCGTTGGTGGGTGGGGCCGGCCGCGGGCGGCCGGGAAAGTGGGCCGGATTATCCGGCGCCCTTCCCGCCGCGCGGGTCGCTCAGGCGCGCATGGTGCCGGTGCGCACGTAGCGCTCGTGCCAGGACAGCGCCTCGCCCAGCAGGTGGGGCGTGTGGCGGCCGCAGCCGCTGGCCTCGGCGCGGGCCACGTAGTCGCGCAGCGCGGGGCGGAAGTCCGGGTGCGCGCAGCGTTCGATCACCACGCGCGAGCGCTGCGAGGGCGACAGCCCGCGCAGGTCGGCCAGGCCCTGCTCGGTCACGATCACCTGCACGTCGTGCTCGGTGTGGTCCACGTGCGAGGCCATGGGCACGATGCACGAGATGGCGCCGCCCTTGGCCAGCGACGGCGTGAGAAACATCGACAGATAGGCGTTGCGCGCATAGTCGCCCGAGCCGCCGATGCCGTTCATGATGGACGAGCCCATCACGTGCGTGGAGTTCACGTTGCCGTAGAGATCGGCCTCGATCATGCCGTTCATCGAGATCAGGCCCAGGCGGCGGATCAGCTCGGGGTGGTTGCTGATCTCCTGCGGGCGCAGCACGATGCGCTCTCGGTAGAAGTCGATGTGGCGGGTGAATTCCTCGGTGGCCGCCGGGCTGAGCGACAGCGCCGTGGCCGAGGCGCTGTCGAGCTTGCCCGAGCGCAGCATGTCCAGCATGCCGTCCTGCAGCACCTCCGTGTAGGCCGTCATGTGGTCGAACGGCCCGGCGTTCAGGCCGGCCAGCACGGCGTTGGCGATGTTGCCCACGCCGGATTGCAGCGGCAGCAGGCCCGGCGGCAGGCGGCCCCGCGCCACCTCGTGCTGCAGGAACTCGATGATGTGGCCGGCGATGCGCTGGGAGGTGTCGTCCGGTGCGGCATAGGCCGAGTTGCGGTCCGGCGCGTGCGTGGCCACCACGGCGACCACCTTGGCCGGGTCGCAGCGCAGGTAGGGCTCGCCGATGCGATCGGCCGGGCGCACCAGCGGGATCGGCACGCGGTTGGGCGGCAGGTCGGTGCCGTAGTAGATGTCGTGCATGCCCTCCAGTCCCTCGGGCTGCCAGCTGTTGACCTCCAGGATGATGCGGTCCGCCTGGTCCAGCCAGGTCTTGTTGTTGCCCACCGACGACGAGGGGATCAGCCGGCCGTCGGGCAGCACGCCGGCCACCTCGATCACCGCCACGTCCAGCTTGCCCCAGAAGCCGAACCACACGTAGGGCGCCACGTGCGACAGGTGGGCGTCCACGTACTGCATCTGGCCGGCATTGATCTGCTGGCGGCAGGTGGGGTCGGACTGGTAGGGCATGCGCATGCTGATGCCGCCCACCTTGGCCAGCGCGCCGTCCAGCTCCGGCGCGGTGGAGGCCCCTGTCCACAGCCCGATGCGAAAGGCCTCGCCCGCCGCGTGCAGCCGCTCGATGCGGCGGGCCAGCGCCGCCGGCACGGCCTTGGGATAGCCCGCGCCGGTGAATCCGCTCATGCCCACGCGCGCGCCGTCGGGAATCAGCTCGGCGGCCTGTTCGGCCGACAGAGTGCGTTCGCGCAGCAGGGGGTTGAGAACGCGGCTGGGTGGGGTCATGGAGGGGGCTTTCGGCGCAAGGAGGGGCGGCCACAAGGGGCCGCAAAGGCTGCGCGAAATCTTAGCAGCCGCCTGTGCCATTCCTCAGGGTTTACCCGAGCGTCAAAGCGGTCCCGGTCACTTTGGAATGCACCCGCGGCGACCGGCGGTACGATCGATGCCACCCATGTCCACGACATCCCTTTGCCCCTCCTGCCGGCAGCCCGCCGAGTCCCATCGCTTCCGCTCGCACGGCAGCGAGACCATCGAGCTGGACCTGTGTTTCGCCTGCCAGGGCCTGTGGTTCGACCCGCGGGAGAACACGCGCCTGGCCCCGGCCGGGGTGGTGGCGCTGTTCGAGCTGTTGCACCAGCACCGCGGGGATGCGCGCCACCCGGTGGCCCAGCGGCTGCAATGCCCGCACTGCCCACGCGCGCTGGAGCCCGGCTTCGACGTGGTCAAGGGCGGGCGGTACAAGACCTTCCGCTGCCCCGCGGGGCACGGCCGTTTCAGCACCTTCGGCTCGCTCATGGTGGAAAAGGGGTTCGTGCGGCACCTGTCGGTGGCGGAGATCGACGCGCTGGCCGAGCGCGTGGGCACCATCCAGTGCACCAGTTGCGGTGGCACGGTGGACATCCGCAACGACCACGCCTGCCCCTATTGCCGCTCGGCCCTGTCGCTGCTGGACCCGCAGGCCGTGGACCGGGCATTGGACCGCCACGCCAGCGCGGCGCGGGCCACACCGGCTACCTCTGCGCCCGGGCCCTCCGACGTGGCCGATGCGCTGGTGGCCCTGGAGCGCGTGCGTTCGCGCGAGCGGCGTGAGATGGAGCGGGAGCGGCTGACCGGCGCGGGCGAAGGCTTCGATCTGCTGGCCGCGGGGCTGGAACTGGTCTGGACGCTGGTGCGGCGCTGAGGCCGCACCGGCGGCCGGGCGCCCGCTGCGGCAGGGGTCAGCGCCGGCGGTTCAGCAGCGCGTAGAGGCCGATCGCGCCGAAGGTGGCGGTGCCGATGCCGCCCAGCGCGAAGTCGCCGAACTTCAGCGTGAAGTCCCCCGTGCCGATGATGAGCGTGATGGCCGCCACGATGAGGTTCTTGTTGTCCGAGAAGTCCACCCGGTTGTCCACCCAGATCTTGGCGCCGGCCACCGCGATGAGGCCGAACACGACGATGGAGACGCCGCCCATGACCGGCAGCGGAATCGCCTGGATCAGCGCGCCGAACTTCGGGCTGAAGCCCAGCAGCAGCGCGATCAGCCCCGCTACCAGGAACACGGCGGTGGAGTAGATCTTGGTGGCGGCCATCACGCCGATGTTCTCGGCATAGGTGGTCACGCCCGTGCCGCCCGCACTGCCGCTCACCATGGTGGCGATGCCGTCGCCGATGAACGCCCGGCCCATGTAGCGATCCAGGTTCTGGCCCGTCATGGCCGTCACGGCCTTGATGTGGCCCAGGTTCTCGGCCACCAGGATGACGGCCACGGGTGCGATCAGCAGCATGGCCGGGCCGCTGAACACCGGCGCCGTGAAGTGCGGCAAGCCCAGCCAGGGGGCGGAGGCCAGGGCCGACAGGTCGATCGGCTTGCCCCAGCCCAGCAGGTTGGTGAACACGGCATAGACCACGCTGGCGGCGATCAGCCCCAGCAGGATCAGCAGGCGCTGCGCCATGCCCCGCGTGAGCACGGCCACCAGGCCCACGCACACGAAGGTGACGGCCTGCATCCAGCTCTCGAAGTTGTTGGCCGCCATGTTCTTGATGGGAATGCCGGCCAGGTTCAGCCCGATCACCGCCACCACCGCGCCCGTCACCACGGGGGGCATGAAGCGCTCGATCCAGACGGTGCCGATGGCCTGCACCAGCGCGCCGATCAGGGTGTAGACCAGGCCGCACGCGACGATGCCGCCCAGCGCCACGGCCATGTTGGCATTGGGCCCCTGGCCGGCGTAGCCCGATGCGGCCACGACCACGCCGATGAAGGCGAAGCTGGAGCCCAGGTAGCTCGGCACCCGCCCGCCGGTGATGAGAAAGAAGATCAGCGTGCCCAGCCCGCTCATCAGGATGGCCACGTTGGGGTCGAACCCCATCAGGATGGGCGCGAGCACCGTGGCGCCGAACATCGCGATCACGTGCTGCACGCCCATCACGGCGGTCTGCCCCCAGGGCAGGCGTTCGTCGGGGGCGACGACGGCGCCCTGGGCAGCGGTGGTCACCCGCCAGCGGGGAAAGTAGGGGGAAGTCACGGTAAGGTCTCCTGAAAGGGTATGGGCACCGCGGCGTGCGGGTGCCGTCTGGATGGGGGAACGGCCGGTGGGGCGTGGGCGAGTTTAGGGTCAATGCACACCGGTGCGGCCGGGGGGCGGGGCGCCGCGTTTCGGCCCCTGGACCCACAGCCGCGTAGGACAGGGCCGACCTGCCGCGGCCGGGCCCTGCGATAACGTAGCCCTTCGGTATCGCAGCACGTCCCGCCGCCCGCCCCCGGGGCTTTTTTGACCTTTTCGAACCCTTCTGACGCACATGCCGCGCTACCGCCTCCGCTGGATTGCCCTGGGCGCCACTGCCGTGGCGCTGGCGTGCGCGGCCGCCTTGGCGATCTGGTGGCCGTCCGAGACCGAGCTGGCCCGCCGCGCAGGCGATGCCGCGACCGAGCGGCTGGGCGTGCCGGTCAAGGTCGGCCAGTTGCACTGGTCGCTGTTTCCTTCGCCGCGCGTGGAACTGCGCGACGTGCGCACCGAACAGGAAGCCCCCTTGAGCGCCGAGCGCCTCTCGGCCGGCGTGCGCTGGGGCGACCTGCTGCACCGGCGACTGGCGCTGACCGACCTGCAACTGGAGAACGCCACCATCCCGCAGGCCTCGCTTTCGGAGTTCCAGGTGCGGCCCACCGATGATGGCGCCGAATCCTCCCTGCCGTTCACCCTGTCCCCCATCCCGGTGGAGCGGGCCGACTGGCAAGGCGTGCGCTGGATCGGCCGCAACGGCCGCACGCTCGTCTACGCCGGCAGCGCCGAATTCGACACCGCATGGCGGCCCCGCCAGGCCTGGCTGGAGCGCACCGGCGCACCCGTGTCCACACGCATGGCCATCACGCGCGAGGGCGCCGAGGACCGCTGGCGGGCCGACGTGTCCGCCGGCGGGCGCACCGAGCAGGGCACCCTGCGCCTGCAGGAGATCAACGGCCGTTACCGGGTCACGGGCGCCATCGACTTCACTGGCGTCGATGTGGAGGGCGTCATGGCCGCCTTCGAGCGCCGCGCCGTGGTGGCCGGCAAGGCCAGCGGCCACACCGACCTGATCGCCGAGGGGGCCGACCCGGCCGAGGCGGTGCAGGCCCTGCACACCCGCACCCGTTTCACGGTGGCGCGGGCCCGGCTGCTCACCTTCGACCTGGAGCGGGCCGTGAAGACTGTGGGCACCCAGCGCGGCGGCACCACGCAGCTCGACAGCCTGGAAGGCGTGGTGCGCACCGAGGCGGACCGCAGCGGCACCATCGTGCGCTACAGCGACCTCAAGGCGACCTCCGGCGTGCTCACGGCCACGGGCGACGCGGTGCTGCAGAACCGGCGGGTGAGCGGCCACGTGGCCGTGGATCTGGTGGATGGCGTGGTGGGCATTCCACTCGAATTCGGCGGCACCATGGACGACACCACGCTGACCCTTCCGCCGGCCGCGCTGGCCGGCGCGGCCGTGGGCACGGCCGTGGCGCCGGGCGTCGGCACGGCCATCGGCGCCCGCATCGGTGAAACCCTGCGCCGCATCTTCGGCGGCGACGAGCCGGAGGTGCCGCCCCCCAAACGCCCGGTCCCGCGCCGTTGAGCGCACCCGGAACCCCGCCGCAAGGCCTGGATCTTCTTTTTGGTGCAGCATGGATAACCCCATTGAAAATGCCAGTCACCGCAATAAATACTAGGGCGTTACGCTATGAATTCAGGAGCAAATCAACAGGAAGGAGTGGTCGTATGACGGGTCGCAATCCGGCCCCGCCGGGCATGGGGCGGGTCGCTTTCGATCGATAGGAAACCGTGCCATGTCCAGCGGTATCCCCATCCATCCCCCTTCGTTCCTCGCCTCCGGCGGCGAGATGGCGCAGCGCATCGCCCGCCATGACTGGGCCGCCACGCCCCTCGGCCCCCTGGCCGCCTGGCCGGCCCACATGCAATGGGCCATTTCCACCATGCTGCACGCCGCCGTGCCCATGGCCACGCTGTGGGGCGAGTCCGGCGTGCTGCTCTACAACGACGCCTATGCGGCCTTCTCGGGCCAGCGCCACCCGCAGCTGCTGGGCTGCAACATCGGCGACGCCTGGCCCGAGGCGGCGCAGTTCAACCGCCACGTCGTGAAGACCGTCCTGGCCGGCGGCACCCTGAGCTACCGCGACCAGCCGTTCGTGCTGAACCTCAACGGGCGTGCCGAGCCGGTGTGGATCAACCTCGACTACTCGCCGCTGCTCGACGGGACCGGGCAGCCTGCGGGCGTGCTCGCACTGGTGGTGGACACCACCGCCAAGGTCCAGGCCGAGCGGCAGCTCAAGGGCGAGCAGGAGCGTTTCGCCCAGCTGTTCGAGCAGTCGCCCAGCTTCATGGCCATGCTGGAAGGGCCCGAGCACCGCATCGTGCTGGCCAACCCCGGCTACCTGCGGCTCGTGGGCAACCGGCCGCTGCTGGGCCTGACCGTGGCGCAGGCGCTGCCGGACGCGGCCACGCAGGGCTATGTCGAGTTGCTGGACCGGGTCTATGGCAGCGGAGAGGCCCTGACGGCGCATGCCGCCCGCTACGTCCGCCAGGCCGAGCCTGGCGGGCCGGAGCACGAGCTGTACGTGGACTTCGTCTTTCAGCCGATCCGCGATGCCGCGGGCGCGGTGACCGGCATCTTCGTGGAGGGCGTGGACATCACCGAGCGCATGGCGGCCGAGGCGCGGCGCGAGGCGCTGGCGCGGTTTTCCGACCAGTTGCGGTCGCTGGACAGCGTGGACGCCGTCTGCCTGGCCGCGGCCGAAACCCTGGGCCGCACTTTGAAGGTCAGCCGCGCGGGCTATGGCGCGGTGGATGCCGCCGCGCAGGCCGTGCACGTGCACCACGACTGGATGGCGCCCGGCTGCGATCCGCTCGCGCCGGTGCTGCACCTGCCCGATTTCGGCGGCTTCCTGGACGACCTGGCGCGCGATGAATCCGTGTGCGTGGCCGACGTGCGCGGCGACGCCCGCACCCGCGACCGGGCCCCGGCGCTGGAGGGGCTGTGCGCCCGCGCCTTCATGAACATGCCGGTGGTGGAACATGGCCAGCTGGTGGCCATGCTGTTCGCCCACCACGAGCACGTGCGCAAGTGGACGGGCGAGGAGATCGCCTTCATGCGCGAAGTGGCCGCCCGCACGCGCACCGCCGCCGAGCGCGCGCGCACCGAGGCCCAGCTGCGCGAGGTCAACGAGTCGCTGGAGCAGGCGGTGGCGCAGCGCACCCACGAGCTGATGGAGGTAGAGGCCAAGTACCGCCAGGCGCAGAAGATGGAGGCCATCGGCCAGCTGACCGGCGGCATCGCGCACGACTTCAACAACCTGCTGGGCGCCATGAGCGCCAGCCTGCAGGTGCTGGAAAAGCGCATCGCGCTGCACAAGTTCGACAACGCCGAGCGCTACATCGGCATGGCGCAGGGCTCGGTGCGCCGCGCCGCGTCCCTCACCCAGCGCCTGCTGGCCTTCTCGCGCCGCCAGACGCTGGATCCCAAGCCCGTGGACGTCAACCGGCTCATCGGCAGCATCGAGGAGATGGTGCGCCGCACGGTGGGCCCGGGCGTGGAGGTGGAGGTCGTCGGCGCGGGGGGCTGTGGCTCACCCGGGTCGATCCGTCGCAGTTGGAGAACGCGGTGCTCAACCTGTGCATCAACGCGCGCGACGCCATGTCGCCCCAAGGCGGGCGGCTGACCATCGAGACCGCCAACAAGTGGCTGGACGACCGCGCCGCCACCGAGCGCGAGCTGGCGCCGGGCCAGTACATCTCGGTGTGCGTGACCGACACCGGCGCGGGCATGGCGCCCGACGTGGCCGCCCGCGCGTTCGACCCCTTCTTCACCACCAAGCCCATGGGGCAGGGCACGGGCCTGGGCCTGTCGATGGTGTACGGCTTCGTGCGCCAGTCGGGCGGGCAGGTGCGCATCTATTCGGTGCCCGGCGAGGGCACCACCATGTGCCTGTACCTGCCGCGCTACCTGGGCGACGCCGATGCCGAGGTGCCCGAGCTGCCGGCCATGGACGACCACCGCGGCGAGGGCGAGGTGGTGCTGGTCATCGAGGACGAATCCATCATCCGTGGGCTCATCGCTGAAGAGCTGGAAAACCTGGGCTACCGGGTCGTCTCGGTGGGCGACGGGCCGGCCGGTCTGCACGTGCTGCAGTCCGGGCGCCGCGTGGACCTGCTGCTCACCGACGTGGGGCTGCCCGGCGGCCTGAACGGCCGCCAGGTGGCCGACGCCGCCCGCGTCACGCGCCCCGGCCTCAAGGTGCTGTTCATCACCGGCTATGCCGAGAATGCGGCCGTGGGCAACGGCCTGCTGGAATACGGCATGGAGGTGATCACCAAGCCCTTCGACGTGGGCGCGCTGGCCGCCAAGGTGCGGGAGATGATCGAGCGCTGAGGGGCACGGGCCCCGTGCGCTTTTGGTTCAGGGGCGGACCCGCTGGGTGGCGTGCGTGAAGAACGTGTTGCCGCCCGAGGTCTTGAACTCGCTGAACTCGCGCGACGGCGCCCCCGAGCCGGCGGTGCGCCAGCCGAAGAGCCCGGTCGGGCTGGGGTCGGGCGCAAGGCCCTCCGTGGCCACCTCGAGCGCCGCGTTGTAGAAGGCCGTGTACTGGGCGTTCCAGCGCAGGTTGGTGGCGTCGTTGACGAGTGCCAGCACCCCGTTGATCACCTTTTCCTGGCCCCCGCCCAGCCGGGGATACTGGTCGAATCCCTTGAACTGCACGCCGTGGGCGCTGGCGCGCACGATGTCCGTCAGGCTGCGCGCATTGGGGGCGCCGAAGTCCTGCGGCTTGCCCGAAGCGAGCCGGTTGTGGAGCACGCGCCGCATCATGCGCATGCCCTGCTTGGCATCCTCGATGTCCTTCACGCCGGTGTCGCGCCATGTCTGCGGCGCCGGGGCCTCGGCCAGGAACAGGCGCATCAGCATGCCGGCCTCGGAGGCGGCATCGGGCAGCGACACCGGCTTTCGGATCGTGATGCTGACCAGCGGCGGGGTGATCGTCAGCAGCGGCGCGCCGGCACCCTGCTGCACCTGGATGGCCAGCTTGGCATTGCCCTCGCGCAGGGCGGTGACCACGAAGGCCCACGAGTCGGCGCGGCTGTTGTGGGTGCTGCTCACCTCCAGCAGGTTGGGGATGTCGCTCACGGCGACGAGCTTCTGGCGCTTGTCGATGGCCTCGAGCTTGACGCGCAGCTTGTTGCCCACCACCAGGGTCAATACGCTGGGCACCGGGTCGTTGTAGGCGAACTTCAGGAGGGCATTGGGCATGGCTCGGATCGGAAGAGAGAGAAATAAAGGAAAAAAGGGGGCTGCGGCAGACCCGCAGGCAGGTGCTTCGGGCATCCACGGAATGCGCCGCGAAGTGGCAAGAGGGAAGAGAAGAGGGGACGGGACAGGGCCGAGACGCCTGGAAGGCGCCCAGGGCGGCCTCAGTGCAGCGTCAGGGCGGCGGCGGCCGGAACGCCGGCACGCGCACCGCAGTGCCGATGCGCCGGCACTGGCCCTGGATGCGCTCCACCCAGGCGCGGCTCACGAGGAAGGTGCTGGACCCCACGGCCTCGTCGGTGGCCACCACGTCGGTCTTCAGGTTCACCGACTTGCCATTCGCCAGCGCCGCGCCGCGCTCTGCCGGGTCGTCGTCCTGCGCGGGGTTCGGGGCCCCTGGCGGCACCCGCAGCCGGTAGATGTGCGATCCGTTGGTCCAGACCATCCACACCAGGTCAAAGCCTTCCGGGTCGGCCTTGGACGGCGGAAACGCCTGCTGCACGAAGCAAAACGACTGGGGCCGCCGCGTCTGCCGCAGTTCCGTCAGGAACGCGCGGAGCATGGCCGGGCTGGCGATGTGTTCCGGGGCCGGGGTCGAGAAGGCCGGGTCGGCCGCCACGGGCTGCGGGCGGCCCGCGTCGGCCCAGGCGCCGGGCGCGAGAGTCGCCAGCAGGGCCGCCAGGCCCCAGGCATGCAGCCTCGGGCGCGCCTTAGGAAACAGGGACAAAACGGGGCGCAGCCGGGGTACGTGCATGGGGCAGGAAGGGAAGCCGGGACCGGCGTAGTGTACGCAGGCGCCTGCCCCCCGCCATGGCGCGGTGGCCAAGGCGAGGGCCCTGTGGCAGACCCCGCGGCGGGGGCGTCAGCCGTTGGTGGCGATCACCGCGCTGATGAGGCCGGGGCCGGGGAAGTCGGCCATGACCATGCCCACCCGCCCGTGCAGTTCCCCCCCCGGGCCCATGCGGGGGTACAGGAGCTGGTTCGTCCCGTCGAAGGCGATCGAGCAGATGCCGATGAAGCATTTGACGCGGGGAAAGTCGGGCCAGCTGTTCTTCCAGCCCGGGGTGGTCCGCCCCGTCATGAGCAGGGGGGCGTTGGTCTGGGGGCTCGACGCCCCGCTGGCGACGAAATAGGGGAACGAGCCGGACGCGGCGCTCAGGTAGTTGATGTAGGCCTGGTCGCGGCTTCCGGCGATCGCCGCGCGGGCATGTGCCTTGACCTTTTCCCACTTGTCGTACAGGTCCCAGTTGGTGCCCAGCTTCCATTCGTCCTGGATGCTGAACGCGCCGGGGTACGCGATGCCGTACTGGTGCGTCGCGGTGAAGTTCTGCAGCACCACGATCTTGCCGCGCAGGTCCTTGAGCACGGGGTTGCCGCCGGTGCCATCCGTGGGCGGCTGCCAGAAGGCGGCCTGGTTGGGCTGGTAGTAGCGGTTCTTGAACGTTTCCTCGAAAGTCTCGGTGTTGCCGCCGCCGTCGCCCTCCTGCTTGATCCGCATGAACACGGTTTCCGACGGGTGGGTCTTCAGGAAGTCGATCACGGTGGCGAGCACGTCGGAGAAGTACGCGTACTGGAATTGGATGCCGTGGTAGATCGGCAGTTCGTCCTTGGTGTGGTTGCACCGGATGTCCAGCACGCGGATGCCGGATTTGAGTTGGTTCGCCAGCGGCATCGACTGCGTCTGGGTGATGTCGCCGCCATAGAACGACATGGTGTCGTGCGTGCCGGGCAGGGACAGCTCGCTGAGCCTGCGCCCGTCCGGCAGGTGCGCCATCCAGTCGGTGTTGCTGGTCTTTATTTCCGAATCATGTGATATCCCTGCCGGCTGGCCGCCAGCTCGCCCGTGGGCACGTGGATCGCCGCGCATTGCATGAGCACCTGAGTCATCGTTCACCTCCTAAAAATGCATGTTTGTGAAAAATCGGTTGCCGGGCGGGTGGTGCCGCCCACCTGTAGCAGCCGGCACCCCCGACCCGCAAGACTAGAGAGGCAGTGCCTCGCGCGCATCCCTGATATCGGGGATGCATGCCGTTTTTCCTGCGTGCAGCGCCCCTGCCGATGAGCGCGCCCGCACCGCTGGCCGTGGCCGCCGTGCTGCTGGTGGAGGACGACCCCGCCTGCGCGCGGCGCCTGGCCCGCCTGCTCGGGCAGGTCCATCCCGGGGCATCGGTGGCGCACGCCGGCAGCCTGGCCCAGGCCGGCGCGTTGTGGCCCGCGCGTGGCTTCGATCTGGCGCTGGTGGACCTGCAGCTGCCGGATGGTTCGGGACTGGCGCTGCTGGAGGCGTTTTCGCGAGCCCGACCGTCACTGGAGGCCGTGGTGGTCTCCGCCTGGGGGCACACCGACACGATCGTCGCGGCCATCCAGGCCGGCGCGCGGGGCTATCTGCTCAAGAGTGCCGAAGACGATGAACTGGTGCGCGCGCTGGCCTGCATGCGGGCCGGGGGGGCGCCCATCGACCCGCTGGTCGCCGCGCGCATCCTCGCCCTGCTGGCCTCGGCCCCCGGCCAAGGCGCCAGCACCGCACCGCCGGCCCCTGGCGCCGGCAGCGGCGCTGCCGACGGGGTGCTGCGCGTGGCGCTGTCGGCGCGCGAGTTGCAGGTGCTGCACCAGGTGGCGCTCGGGGACACCAACCGCGAGATCGCGCACACCCTGGGCCTGTCCGTGCACACCGTGGAATGCCACACCCGCAGCATCTACCGCAAGCTGGTGGTGCGCACCCGCACGGAGGCCGTGGTCCTGGCACAGGCGCAAGGCTGGCTCTAGTGGAGCGCAGGGCGTCGCGTGGTGCCTCGCTGGCGCTGGCTGCCCTGCTCGCCCTGGGCGCGGTGGCCCTGCTGGTGAGCGCCTTGCTGCCGTCCCCGCGGGCCTGGGGGGCGGGCGATCTCCTGGCCTTCACCGCCGTGGAGTCGGTGCGCGGCGAGCCGCTGGAGGCCATGGCATCCCAGGCGCCCGCCGTGGCCGCGCCGCCCGCGCACGGCTGGGTGCCCGTCACCTTGCCCGATGCCTGGAGCGACCGCTGGCCCGCGCACGACGGCGTGGTGTGGTACCGCCTGCGCTTCACGCTGCCGCCCGACATCCCCGCGGAGCGGGAGTTCGCACTCGCCCTGGACGCGATGAACATGGCCGGCGCGGTGTGGCTCGACGGCCAGTTGCTGTGGCGCGACGAGCGCCTGGCCGAACCCGGCTTGACCCGGGCCTGGAACCAGCCGCGCTTCGTGCGCCTGGGCGCGCTGCGGGCGCCGGGGCCGGGCCGTGCGCAGGCCGGGGACGAGCACACGCTGCTTGTGCGCATCACCGGCTACGCGCCCTATGTGGGCGGCCTGAGCGAGGTGTGGCTGGGGGCCGCGGACCCGGTGCAGCGCCTGCACGCCCAGGCGCAATGGTGGCGCGTGGGCCTGCAGCAGGTGAGCCTGGGGGTCAACGTGGCCATGGCGCTGCTGTTTCTCATGCTGTGGATCTGCTGGCCGCGCGAGCGGCTGTACGGATGGTTCGCGCTCACGGCGCTGGCGTGGTCCGCGGGCTGCTACAACCAGGTGGCCACGGGCGTGTGGCCGCTGCGCACCGTGCCGCAATGGCAGTTCGCGATGGCCGCGCTGCTGCTGCTGTTCGCCGGCAGCTACCTGGTCTTCGTCTTCCGCTTCGCCGGCCGGCGCCATGTCCGCTGCGAGGCCGCCCTGGCCTTCACCCTGGGCGCAGCCGTCCTCGCCGGCATCCTGGCCATGGGCCGGTATCCGCAGGCGCTGCCGGCCGTGCGGATGGCGACGTTGCTGGCCGGGCTGCTGCTGTTCATGCTGGCGGTGGCCTATGTGCTGCAGCATGCCCTGCGCACGCGCAGC
Source organism: Acidovorax sp. SUPP1855 (assembly GCF_030158955.1). NCBI lineage: Bacteria > Pseudomonadati > Pseudomonadota > Betaproteobacteria > Burkholderiales > Comamonadaceae > Acidovorax > Acidovorax sp. SUPP1855. The sequence continues at coordinate 109,615 of NZ_BQXI01000006.1, forward strand.
CCCTCCAGCATCGCGCTGGCGCTGGCCGTGGTGATCGCGCTGGCCGGCGGGCTGCACGACATGGCGGCCCTTCTCGCGTGGATCGACGACACGCGCTATTACGCGGTGGTCTGTTCCACCTTCTCGCTCGTGAGCATGGCGTTCCTGCTGGCGTGGCGGCTGCGCAGCGCGTTCGAGCGCGAGGCTTACTTCAATGCGGAACTGCGCGAGAAGGTGGAGGGCGCGCGCGCCGAGTTGACCGCGGCGCTGGCCCGGCAGCGCGCCCTGGAACTGGCCAACGCCCGCCAGGCCGAGCGCATCGGCATGGTGCGCGACCTGCACGACGGCCTGGGCGGCACGCTGGTCCATGCGGCGGCCTGCTGGGGCGAGGCGCCGCAGGTGCCGGTGCCCGCGCCGCAGGCGCTCGCGGTGCTGGCGCAGATCAGCGACGACCTGCGGCTGATCATCGACACCACGGCCCATGTGCCGCAAGGGGATCTGCAGGCCCTGCTGGCCGCCCCCCGGCGCCGCCTGATGTCGCGCCTGCAGGCCGCGGGCATCGATGCCCGCTGGCATGCCGAGGGCCTGGACGGGGTGCGGCTGGAGGGGGCGCGTGCGCTGAACCTGCTGCGGCTCCTGCAGGAGGCCGTGACCAATGCCATCCGGCACAGCGGAGCGCGCCGCGTCGGCATATCGGTGCTGCGCCGGGGGGCGTGCCTGCAGGTCTGCGTGCAGGACGACGGCCGGGGTTTCGATGCCACGCGGGCCGGCGCGCAGGGGATGGGGCTGGCGAACATGCGGCAGCGCGCGATCGCCCTGGAGGCGGTGCTGCAGCTCGAAACCGCCCCGGGCCAGGGGTGCCGGGTGGCCGTCGACGTGGCATGGCAGGCCGCCGATCCGCCAGTTCCCCCGGTCCCTTCGGGCGATTGACTTTTCAGTGCGCGCGGCTGGCGAGCGCCCGCTCGATGCGGTGCCGCGTCACGGTGGTCTTGGGCACCTTGAACGGGAACCAGGCGCGCACGTCCTCGTCCAGCCCGATGCCGTGCATGTAGTTGTAGATCGCCTTCTTCAGCGCGCCGCCCAGCGCGTCGTGGTCCACGCCGGTGGGGTCGATGAAGGCCACGTCGTTCTTGGCGAAGCCGCCCGGCGGCAGCGGCGCGAGCGTGACGCCGTACTCCCCGGGGTTCTTGCCCACGGGCGAGTGCACGGTGCAGGCGAAGCGGTGGAAGAACCCGCTCTGGATGCAGCCGTTGGCGAACAGCTGGCGCACGTATTCGAGCGCATCCACGGTGTCCTGCACCGTCTGGGTCGGAAAACCGTACATCAGGTACGCGTGCACGAGGATGCCGGCATCGGTGAAGGCCCGCGTCACGCGCGCCACCTGGTCCACCGACACGCCCTTCTTCATGAGCTGCAGCAGCCGGTCTGAGGCCACCTCCAGCCCGCCCGAGATCGCGATGCAGCCGGAGTCGGCCATCAGCTCGGCCAGCTCGGGCGTGAAGGTCTTCTCGAACCGCACGTTGCCCCACCACGAGATGCCGGCGTTGCGTTCGATCAGCTCGGTGGCGAGCGCCTTGAGGGCCTTCGGCGGAGCGGCCTCGTCCACGAAGTGAAAGCCGGTCTGCCCGGTCTCGCGCACGATCTGCTCGATGCGGTCGGCCAGCACGGCGGCGCTCGCGCCCTCGTAGCGGCTGATGTAGTCCAGGCTCACGTCGCAGAAGCTGCACTTCTTCCAGTAGCAGCCGTGGGCAACGGTGAGCTTGTTCCAGCGCCCGTCGCTCCACAGCCGGTGCATGGGGTTGAGCATGTCCAGCAGCGAGAGGTAGCGGTCCAGCGGCAGGCCGTCCCAGGTGGGCGTGCCCACCTCGGCGAAGGCGATGTCGGCCTCCATCATGTTCACGTACTGCACGGCGCCGTCGTCGCCCCGCACGAAGGTGCGCACCAGGCGCTGGCGGCCGCGCTGGCCCTGCACGTGCTCCAGCAGCGCGAGCAGCGGGCGCTCGCCCGCGTCCAGCGTCACGTAGTCGAAATGGTCGAACACGCGGGGCTCGGCCAGCTCGCGCAGTTCGGTGTTCACGAAGCCGCCGCCCAGCACCGTGGCGATGTGCGGGTAGCGCGCCTTGATGGCCTGCGCGATGCGAAAGGCCGCGTACACCGAGCCGGGAAAGGGCACGGACAGCAGCACCACGTCGGGCGTGTGGCGCGCGATGGCCTCGTGCGTGAGCGCCTCGAGCATCTCGTCCACCAGCGTGGGCGGCGCGGCCAGCGCGTCGGCCAGCGGATCGAAGGTGGGCTGGCTGCCGGCCAGCGACTCGGCATAGCGCACGAACTCGAAGCGCTCGTCCACCGCATCGCGCAATACGTCGGCCAGGTCGTTCAGGTACAGCGTGGCGATGTGCTTGGCCTTGTCGTGCAGGCCCAGGGCGCCGAAGGCCCAGCCCAGCGGATCGCCGCCCTCGTCGTCCACATAGACGTCGAGCGAGGCGAAGCGCGGGCCCTCGGGCAGGTAGTGGCGCCCGGCGATGCGGTGCGCGAGCGTCGAGTCGCGCCCCTGCAGGAATGCGATGGCCGGCGCCACCGTGGCGAGGTAGCGGTCCTGCTGCGCGGCGAAGGACTGGACCGCCGGGCTGCGCCGCGCCTCGGGCAGGGCCTGCACCCGCGCGGCCACGGCCTGCAGGCCCTCGGGCGAGAGCAGGCGCAGCACCAGGGCCAGCGCCAGGTCTTCCTGGAACGCGGTGACGCCGCGCGAGCGCAGAAAGCCCGTCAGGTAGGCGCTGGAGGGGTAGGGCGTGTTCAGCTGCGTCATCGGCGGGATGACGGCCAGCACGCGGGGGGTCGAGGCGGACATGGGTGTGGGGCAGGGCGGCCGCGCAAAAAGGCGGGGGCAGCAAAGCGCGGCGGAAGGCGGGCGAGGGCCGATTATCCCGCCGGGCTCAGGCCGGCGCGCCGCGTGGGGGCTTCGGCCGCCCGGACACGGGCAGTGCGCTCGCCTGCCAGGCGAAGCGGAACGTGGGCACCCGCGTGCCGCCGGGCGCGTCCCACTGGTCGGCCTGCACGTTCGCGGCCCCGTGGGCGGCATAGAAGCGCTGCGCCTGCAGGTTGCTCTGCAGCACCCAGAGGTACAGCCCCGCATCGGCGCAGGCCGCGGCGCAGTGGTCCGCCACGGCGGCGAGCAGCTGCGCGCCGATGCCCGTCCCGTGCGCCTGCGCGCTCACGTGGATGTTGTCCAGCAGGCTGCCCCACACCGGGTCTTCTCCCGGATAGGCGCAGACGAATCCGAGCAGGCGGTCGCCTTCAGCGGCCACGATCACGTGCTGCCCAGCGGGCGGATGCGGTGATTGAAGCCGCTGCGTCCAGAGGGCCAGCCGGTCGGCTTCCACGTCGGTGGCGAGGTAGTGCTCGGACAGGGCGCCCCGGTAGGCGAACCGCCAGCTGGCGGTGTGCAGGGCCGCGATGGCCGGGGCGTCGGCGGGTCGGGCGGGGCGCAGGTGCGCGGTCATGGCCGGCCTTTCTTTGCCGCGCGGTCGAACTTCTGCCAGTACCGGAATTCGTCCTCGTGCACCTCGATATCGATTTCGGCCACGCGCTGCTGCAGGCGCTCCTGCACGTCGGCCACGGCCTGGTTGTAGACGCTGGGTCCGATCTCCTCCAGAAAGAAGCCCAGCAGGCCGCTGGCGGCGATGTTGCCGATCTTCTCTTCCATGTTGTCGCGGAAATACCGCTCGATCGAGGCCACGGCCTGCTGGTGGACGTCCTTGGGCAATGCGATGGTCATGCGGGCTCCAGTGCGAAGGGGCCGGCTGCGGGAGGGCGGAAAGCCCCAAGCCGGCGACCCGGTCGATTCTGCCCGCCTTCGGTCCCCGCCCGCCCGTGCCCCTTCAGCCGGCCGCCGGCACCACCCGGTGGCCCGCGGCGGCCAGCAGCGCGCAGGCGCGTTCGCCGTCCGCCTGCGACACCAGCAGGTGGTCGCCGTCGAAGGTGGAGACCACGAAGATGCCGATGCCGTTCTCCGACAGCGGGCGGATCACCGACAGGACGATGCCCGTCTCGCCGAAGCCGAACGGCCCCACGAAACGGAACGCCACCCAGCCCCGGTCGGCCTGCACGCCGTCCGGCACGCGCGCCTGCAGGCAGGTGATCGACAGTTCCTCGCCGCTGCGCGAGATCGAGACGAACCCCTCGCCATCGGCCCACGGCGGAATGGCCGCCTGCGGCGCGAGCCGGGCGACGGCGTAGAGGGAGGGCAGGGTGGCGAGCGTGATGCTGCGGGTGGAGAGGGGTGGAGCAGTCATGGGGTGGAATGCAGGGGGGTGAAGGCCAGGAACAGCGCGATCGAGAACATGACCGCCGCGATGCCCGCGTCCAGGCAGCGCCAGGCCACCGGCCGGGCGAACCATGGCGCCAGCCGCCGCGCGCCCAGCCCGAGCGTGAGGAACCACAGGGTGGAGGCCGTGGTGGCGCCTAGCGTGAAGCGCAGCTGCTGGCCCGCCGGCTGCTGGCCGCCCAGCGCGCCCAGCAGCACCACGGTGTCCAGATACATGTGCGGGTTGAGCAGCGACACGGCCAGCACCGCCGCGAGCGCCTGCCGCGCCGTGGGGCCCGCGCCCGGCGCGCCCAGGCCGGCGGCCAGTGCGCCATCGGGCCGCAATGCACGCCGCAGCGCCCCCAGGCCGTACCAGGCCAGGAACGCCGCGCCGCCCCAGCGGGCGATCGCCAGCAGCCACGGCTGGCCCTGGATCAGCGCGCCCATGCCGGCCACGCCCGCGGCGATGGCGATCACGTCGATGGCGATGCAGGTCCCCACCGTGAGGGCCACATGCCGCCCGAGCAGGCCGACGCGCAGCACATGCGCGTTCTGCGCACCGATGGCGATGATCAGGCCGGCCCCGGCGCCGAAACCATGCAGAAAAGGGGCGATGGAAGACCACATCGGCGAATTGTCTGGGGCCGGGGTCGAATCCCATCCTGAATGGGGAAAATATCGACTTGGCTGAGAATTCCTCAGCTTTCAACCCTAAAGGCTCCATGGCACTGGATTCCAAACAATGCGAGGCCTTTCTCGCCGTGGCCGAGGCGGGCAGTTTCGAGCAGGCCGCCGCCGCACTGCACATCACGCCCTCGGCGGTGTCGCTGCGCGTGCGCGCGCTGGAGACGCGGCTCGGCCAGCCGCTCATCGTGCGCGGGCGGCCCAGCCGCGCCACCCGGGCGGGCCGGCAACTGCTGCAGCACCTGCAGCGCGCCCGCGTCATGGAACACGACCTGCTGGCGGGGCTCTCGGGCGGCGATGGGGACGGGGATGCGTTCTTCGCCGTCACGCTCGCGGTCAATGCCGATTCGCTCGCCACTTGGCTGCTGCCGGCGCTGTCGGGCGTGCTGCAGCGCGAGCGCATCGCCATCGAACTGGTGGTGGACGACCAGGAGCACACCCACTCTCTGCTGGAGGCCGGCCTGGCCCATGCCTGCGTGTCGGCCCAGCCGCATGCCATGCGCGGCTGCACGGCCGAGCCGCTGGGCCGCATGCGCTACCGGCTGGTGGCCTCGCCCGCATTCGCCGCGCAATGGTTCGGGCCGCGCGGCATCACCCGGGCGTCGGCGCGCCGGGCCCCCACGGTGGTGTTCAACCGCAAGGACCCGCTGCAGGCCAATGCGCTGCTCAATGCGTTCGGGCTGCAGGCCAGCGCCTATCCGAGCCATTACGTGCCGGCATCGGAGCCCTTTGTCGCGGCGATCCGGCTGGGGCTGGGCTACGGCATGGTGCCGGAGCTGCAGATCGGCGATGCCATCGAGCGCGGCGAGCTGATCGACGTGCTGCCCGATGCGGCGACGGACGTGGCCCTGTACTGGCACGGCTGGGCGCAGCAGCCGTCCCGGCTGGAGCGGCTTGCCCAGCGGGTGATGCAGGCGGCCCGGGGGCTGCTGTAGGCCCGCCGTTCGCTCACGTGGCGGCGCCCGGCCCGGGTACGGCGTAGAAGCCCAGGAACATGTCCACCGCGTCGTGCAGCACCTGTCGCTGCTGGGCCGGCGTGAGCGGCGGCTGACCCAGCGCCAGCTGCGGCCAGAAGGCGAAGGCCTTGACCATGCCCTGCAGCTGGTGCGCGGCGTATTGCGGATCGACCCCGCCACGCAGGCGGCCGGCCTGCTGCGCCGCGTGGATCCACGCGGGAACGCCTTCTTCCTTCTCGCCCAGGCGCGCCACCATGGCCTGCGCGCGGGCCGGGGTGTGCAGCATCTCGGCCATGGCCACGCGCGACAGGTCCATGAACGCCGCATCGCCCAGCAGCGCCATCTTGCGCTCCAGCAGCTCCAGCAACTGCGCGCGCAGGGGCCGCTGCGGATCGTGCCCCGGGGCCGCCAGCGACTGGCTGCGGTCCCACAGCTGCCCGAGGATGGCGGCGAACAGGTCGTCCTTGCTGGGGAAATGGTTGTAGACCGTGCGCTTGGAGACCGCGGCCGCGGCGGCCACCCGGTCCATGCTGGTGCCGGCAAAGCCGTGCTCGCGGAACTCGCCGATCGCCGCCTGGACGATGGCATGGCGCTTGCGGTCGGTCAGGCGGGAGGGTGGCGGAGCGATGGCGGTCATAGGCAAAATTTTACACTGGGCAGTTTACTTTTCTGGATAGAACACTACACTGTGCAGTGCAGTTTTTGCGAAGGCTTAGCTCCCTGCCTCGCCGCATGTTCCGGATTTCCCGGCTGCTTCACTCCCTACATCGCCATGGCTTACCGCATGTCCTCCTGTTCCGAATCGCCGGCCGCTCCGCACGGCCCGTCGCCCCAGTTCGTTGACGGGCGCTTTCGCAACGCGGCGCCCCGGCACCGCCTGGGCATGCTCAAGACGCTCGGCGTGCTGTGGCGGTTCGCCCTCGGCAAGCCCGCGGACACGGTGCCGGACCGGCCCATCGCCGTCCAGCCCCTGACCACCGCCGCACTGCTGCAGGCGCCGGACGACAGCCTGTGGCGGCTGGGGCATTCGACCCTGCTGCTCAAGCTGGACGGCCGGTTCTGGCTCACCGACCCGGTGTTTTCCGAGCGCGCCTCGCCGGTGCAGTTCCTGGGCCCCAAGCGCTTTCATGCGCCGCCGCTGGCCATCGAAGACCTGCCGCCCATCGCGGGCGTGATCCTCTCGCACGACCATTACGACCACCTGGACCACGCGGCGATCCTGAAGCTCGCGCCCAAGGTGGAGCACTTCGTCGCGCCGCTGGGCGTGGGCGACCGCCTCATCGCCTGGGGCGTGCCGGCGGCCAAGGTGCAGCAGTTCGACTGGTGGCAGGGCACGACCCTCGGCGGGCTGCGCCTGGTGGCCACACCGGCGCAGCATTTTTCGGGGCGCAGCCTGTCGGACGGCAACCGCACGCTGTGGGCGTCGTGGGTGCTGATGACGGCGGACACCCGCATCTTCTTCACCGGCGACACGGGCTATTTCGACGGCTTCCAGGCCATCGGCGAGCGCTTCGGCCCGTTCGATCTCACGCTGGTGGAAACCGGCGCCTACAACGCCGACTGGCCCGACGTGCACATGCAGCCCGAGCAGAGCCTGCAGGCCCATCTGGACGTGAAGGGCCGCTACATGATGCCCATCCACAACGGCACGTTCGACCTGTCGCTGCACCCGTGGACCGAGCCCTTCGAGCGCATCACCGCGCTGGCCGCCGCAGCCGGCGTGCCGCTGGTGGCGCCGGCGATGGGCGAGCGGCTGGACATCCGGGCGCCGGCGCCGTCCCGCCAGTGGTGGCGAGAAGCCGCGGTGCCGTCCGCGCGCTGAAAGAGCGCGCCGCGCGGCGAGGGCTTCAGGCCGCCGCCGCGCCCGCCTGCGGCGCCGCGAGGTAGTTGTTCTTCACGCGCACGTAGTGCTCGGCCGAATACCGCAGGTACGCGATTTCCTGCGGTGTCAGCGCCCGCTGCCGCACGGCCGGGCGGCCCGTGTAGAGGTAGCCGCTCTCCAGCACCTTGCCGGGCGTGACCAGGCTGCCGGCGCCGAGCATCACGCGGTCGCCGACCACCGCGTCGTCCATCACGATGCTGCCCATGCCGATCAGGCACTCGTCCCCGATGGTGCAGCCGTGCAGGATCACCGAATGGCCCAGCGTGACGTGGCTGCCGATCACGAGCGGCGAGCCGTCCGGCTTGCCCGGATGGCGGTGCGACACGTGGCCCATGGCCAGGTCCTGCACGTTGGAGCATTCGCCCACCACGATGCGGTTCACGTCGCCGCGCAGCACCGCGTTGCACCACACCGAGCTGTCGCGCCCCAGGTGCACATCGCCGATCACCTGGGCCGAGGGGTGGAGGTAGACGCCGGCGTCCAGCGCGGGGGCGGTGTCGAGGTAGGGGGCGAGGGGCATGGGGTGCGGTCCGGAGAGAAAGGGGCGGGACGTTGGCGTCGGCAGCGATCTTATGCAAGAACCCCGTGCGCCGCGGCGCTCACCGCGGCGGCGCGTCGCCCGGCGCCCCGAGCGGTGCCGGCCGCCACGGACTGCGCCCCGTCAGCTCCCCCACGATGGCCGCCTTCAGCGGCGCCAGCCGCCGGGCGCCCTGCAGCACCAGTTGCCGCACGGCGCGGGGCAGGGGGCGCGCGTCGGTGTACAGCCGCACGATGGCGTTGGTGCCTTCATAGATCGGCCAGGCGCGGCGGTGGTGCGCGCGGGCATAGGGCCGCAGCGCGTCGGCGCTGCCGATGTCCCGGCCGCGCTGCCGGGCATCGGCGAGGGCGCGCGCCAGGCCCTCCACGCCGGCCAGGCCCAGGTTGTAGCCATGGGCGGTCACCGGGTGCATGCCCACGGCGGCATCGCCCAGCAGCGCGCAGCGGTGCCCGGCGAAGCGGTCCGCATAGGTGGCGACCAGCGGGTAGGCGTGGCGCTCGCCCACCAGCGCCATCGCGCCGAGCCGGCCCGCGAACTGGGCCTGCACCTGCGCGGCGAACGTGGCGGCGTCCTGCGCCATCAGGGCCGCCGCCTCGGCCGCGCCGGTGGTGACGACCACGGAGCACTGCGGCGCGCCGTCCGCCGGGTCGTCCGGCAGCGGCAGCACGGCCAGGGTGCGGTCGTGTCCGAAGGCCTCGTGCGCGATGCCGTGGTGGGGTGCTGCGTGGCGCATGCGGCAGACGATGACGGTGCGCCCGAAGTCCGCCATGCGCGCGCCGATGCCCAGTTGCCGGCGGGTGGCGGAAAACCGGCTGTCGGCGGCCACGACCAGCCGGGCCTGCAGGCGCGTGCGGGGCGCGGCCGGATCGCCTGCATCGCCAGCGGCTGGCATGGTTTCCACCGCCGCATGGTCGGCCGCCACGGACACCTGCGCCACCTGCGCGCCGGCCAGGATGCGCACGCCCGGCCGCTGCGACGCCACGGCGTGGGCGGTGCGGCGCAGCGCGTGGTTGGGCACGATCCAGCCCAGGTGCGCGACCCCCTGGTCCGCGGCCTGGCCCGGGTGCAGCCGCAGCGGCGCGTGCCGCCCTACCGGGCCGTCGTGCACCCGGGCCTCGGCGATGCGGCCGATCTCGTGTGGGGCCAGCAGCGCCCAGGTGCCCAGGCGGCGCAGCGTGTCGCCGCTGGCGTGGGTGAGCGCGATCTCGCGGCCATCGGGCGCGGGATCGGCGAGCGCGGTGGCGGGTTGCCGGTCCAGCACCGTGCTGGTGAAACCGGCCTGGCACAGGGCGATGGCCAGCGACAGGCCGGCCGGGCCCGCGCCGACGATGAGAACGTCGCAATGCTGCTGGGGCATGGGAGGAAAGACCAAGGAAGGCGAGCGCCCGGCGGGCGCCGGCGGCCATTGTGCGGGCCCCGCCGCGCCTCCGGCTTGCACTGGGTCAAGGGAATGTGGCCGGCCGGGTTGGATTAGTTTGCTATCAATTCAATAGCAACATGCCCTAGTATCAATTGCTTTGGAGGCCCAAAAGGCCCCAATGCCTCGCGGCGGCACCCCGGCGGGCCATGGGGCCACGGCCCGCTGCGTCACACCGCCCGGTAGAAGAACGTGGTGCCGCACGGCGCGCCGTCGGGCATCAGGGCATAGCCCGGTACCTCGCCCACGCGCTGCCAGCCGGCGCGGGCGTAGAGCCGTTCGGCGTCGCCGCCGGTCACCGTGTCCAGCACCATCAGGGTCTTGCCCTCCTGCCGGGCGACCGCGTCCACGGCGTCCAGCAACTGCCGGGCCACGCCCTGGCGGCGGGCGCGGCGGTGCACCAGCATCTTGGCCACGTCGGCCCGGTGCGGCTGGTTCTCGGGCTGTGCCAGCACGAGCTGCACGGTGCCCAGCACCGCGCCGCTGTCCACCGCTTCGGCGATGAGCAGCGCCCGTTCGCCGCGCGCCACGCCCTCGGCCACGCCGCGCCAGAAATCCACGGCCCTGTCGTGCGCCAGCGGATGCATGAAGCTCACCGAAGCGCCGCCGGCCACGCAGTCGATCAGCACCTCGGCCAGCGCCGGCACGCAGGCGGCGGCTTCGTTCACGCCCAGGCGGCGCACGGTCACGGCAGGGGCGCCGGCGGGGACTTCGGCGGAGGGCGTGGCGAGTGAGGTGGCGGCGGTCATGTCGGGCTCCGGGTCGGGTGGGGTGGAATGGCGGGCAGGGTGGCCAGGGCCACCAGGTAGCGCGCGGGGCTGCGCGTGGGGTTGCGGTATTCGATGGCGCCCTCCAGCCGGTGGGCCAGGCAGTCGCCGGCCTCCAGCCGCCAGACCGTGCCATCCAGCGCGATGTCCATGCGGCCGTCGATCATCCAGATCTGCTGGTGGATCTCCGCGCCGCGGTCGGCCCGCTCGTAGGCCACGCGCTGGCCCGGGGGAAACACCACGTCCACGAGCTGCAGCGGCGACGCCACCGTGGGCGACACGTTGCGCCGCAGGTAGCCGGAGGCGGGGTCGGTCCACACGGGCTGCTGCGCCACGCGGGCCACGGGCGAGGGCGCGGCGCGGCCTTCGTCGCTCTCGGCCTGGGGCGCATCGAACAGCGAGGCCAGCGCCACGCCCAGGCCGGTGGCCAGCTTGTCCAGCACGGTGGCGGTGGGGCTGCTTTCGCCGCGCTCGATGAGCGAGATGTTGGAGCGGCTCACGCCGCTGCGTTCGGCCAGGGCGTCGAGCGAGAGGCCGCGCGCATCGCGCAGTTCGCGCACGCGGCGGGCCAGGCGGGTATTGATGTCCATGCCTCCAGTTTAATGGAAATGATTCCAGAAAAATGGATGCGCGCCGGATCAAGGCCGGATCAAGGCCGGGTCAATGCCGTATCAGGCCCCCTGCGCAGGCATCGCCCGCAGCGTCGCCGCCCAAAAGACCAGCGCCGCCAGGCTGAGCCCCAAGCCCAGCGCGCACACGCCGGGCCAGCCGGCAAGGCCGTACACCGCGGTCGATGCCACCGCCCCCAGGCCGCTGCCCACCGCGTAGAACAGCATGTAGCAGCCCACCAGGCGGCCGTGCGCCTCGGGCCGGGTGCGCAAGATCAGGCCCTGGTTGACCACGTGGACCGCCTGCCCGCCCAGGTCGAGCAGGACGATGCCCACCGCCAGCGCCCACAGCGTGTGCGCCGCGAACGCGATGGGCACCCACGACGCCAGCAGGCATGCCAGCGCGAGGCCGGTGGTCCATTGCCCCTGGCCCCGGTCCACGGAACGGCCGGCCCGCGTGGCGGCCAGGGCACCCACCACGCCGACCAGCCCGAACGCGCCGATGGCGGTGTGCGACAGGGCATGGGGCGGCGCGCTCAGCGGCAGCACCAGCGCGCTCCAGAAGACGCTGAACGCCGCGAACATCAGCAGCCCGATCACGCCGCGGATCTGCAGCACGCGCTCGGTCGCCAGCAGCGTGCCCATCGAGCGCAGCAGCGGCCAGTAGCCCAGCGTTGCCGGGGGCACGCGGGCGGGCGGCAGGGCCTTCCACAGCAGCGCCAGCATCGCCAGCGACAACCCGCACGAGACCAGGTACACGGCGCGCCAGCCCGCCAGGTCCGTGACCGCGCCGGCCAGCGTGCGGGCCAGCAGCAGGCCGATGACGATGCCGCCCTGCACGGCGCCGACCACGCGGCCCCGCTCGGCGGGAGGGGCCAGCGTGGCGGCGCAGGCGATCAGCCCTTGCGTCATGGCCGTCCCCAGCAGCCCGATGGCGGCCATGGCCGCCAGCAACAGCAGCGGCGTGGGCGCCCAGGCCACGCCCAGCAGCGCCAGCGCCAGCAGCACCAACTGCCCGCACAGCAGGCGCTTTCGGTCCACCCGATCGCCCAGCGCCACCACGAACAGCAGTGCGATGGCGCAGCCCACCTGGGTGGCGGTGATCACGCCGCCCACCGCCATGGCGGGGATGCCGAAATCCAGCGCGATGGCATCCAGCAGGGGTTGCGCGTAGTAGACATTGGCGACGCTCACGCCGCAGCACACGGCCAGCAGGCGCACGAGGCCCGGCGTCAGAGTGGGCCTGGGGGCGGCGCGCCGGGCAGGCGGGGTGGTGGCGGTCATGGGCTCTGATCCAGTTGCTGATTGAAACTGGATCGAGTGTAGTCCCATCCTGTTTTAAAATGAAACCACTTTGGTGCGTGGATCGAATGCCCGGTCTGCCACCGGCACCCAAGGAGTGGCCATGGCCAAAAGAAAAAGCCTCGCGGATTCCCCCTGCCCAGTGGCCCGTTCGCTCGACGTAGTGGGCGACCGCTGGTCGATGCTGATCGTGCGCGATGCGTTCGACGGACTGCGGCGCTTCGGCGAGTTCCAGGCCAGCCTGGGCGCGGCGCGCAACATCCTCAGCGACCGCCTGCGCACGCTGGTGGAAGAGGGCGTGCTGGAGATCGCGCCCGCCTCCGATGGCAGCGCCTACCAGGAATACGTGCTGACCGCCAAGGGCGAGACGCTGTTCCCGGTGGTCGTGGCCCTGCGCCAGTGGGGCGAGGCGCACCTGTACGCCCGGGGCGAGAAGCACTCGGTGCTCGTCGATCGCGCCACGGGCAAGCCGCTGCCGAAAGCCCTGCTGCGGCTGGAGGACGGGCGGGTCGTCTGGCCGGCGGACACCCTCGTGAAGAAGGTGCGTGCGCGGCCCTGATCCGCGCGGCCGCCGGCATACTGGGCCCATGCCCCGCAACATCGAAATCAAGGCACGCCTGCCGTCGCCCGGCGCATTGGCCGCGCTGGAGGCCCGCGCCGCAGTGCTGGCCGACCGCGGCCCGGAGCGGATCCACCAGGACGACACGTTCTTTTGCTGCGCGGCCGGCCGGCTCAAGCTGCGCGCGTTCTCCGCCGGCGCGGGCGAGCTGATCTTCTACCGCCGCCCCGACGTGCAGGGGCCCAAGACCGCGTTCTACGTGCGCACGCCCACGGCCGATCCCGACGGGCTGCGCGAGGCGCTCACGCTGGCGCACGGCCAGGCGGGGCGGGTGGTCAAGGAACGCACGCTGTACCTGGTGGGCCGCACGCGCGTGCACCTGGACCGCGTGGCGGGCCTGGGCGAGTTCATGGAACTGGAGGTGGTGCTGGCCGAGGCCGAGCTGGAAGACGCCGGCCTGCGGGAGGCGCACGACCTGATGGCCCGGCTCGGCGTGGCGCCGGCGCAGTGGGTGGACTGCGCCTACGTCGATCTGCTGCGCGGCCGGGGCGGCTGACGCCCGGGCGCGCGCGCTGCGCCGCAGGGCTTTGGCCCCGCGGCACGCCCTTCAGCAGGGCACGCCGTTGCGCTCGATGAGCCAGGCGGGGGCGTCCTGCAGCGCCACGGGGCGAAGGAACCGGTCCAGCGCCGCGTAGCCGACCGAGGTGGTGAACGGCGCGGTGCTGGCGGGGTAGGGGCCGCCGTGCATCTGCGCGCCAGTCACGGCCACACCGGTGGGCACGCCCGCGAACAGCACGCGGCCGGCCACCTGCGTGGCGGCGCGCACCAGCGTGCGGTGCTCGGCGGTGTCGGCATCGGCGCCCCACAGGGTGACGGTGAGCGAGCCGCCGATGGCCTGCAGCACGGCCACGGTCTCCTCGATGGAGGCCACGCGCACCACCAGCGCGGCGGAGCCGAAGACCTCTTCGTGCAGCGCAGGGTCGGCGATGAAGTCGGCCGCCTGCACTTCGCCCAGGAACGGGCGCGGCGTGGCGCCGGCCTCGGCCGTTTCGCTCACCAGGGCCCGGAGCTTGCCGTGGCCGCGCCATGCGGCCACGCCCCGGTCGAATGCGCCGCGGATGCCGGGGGTGAGCATGGCGTGCGGCGCCAGGGGGCGCAGCTTGTCGGCCAGCGCCTGCACGAAGGCATTGCCCGAGGCGTCCTGGCGCACGACGATCACGCCGGGGCTGGTGCAGAACTGGCCCGAGCCCAGGCAGATGGAGCCGGCCAGCGTCTCGGCCAACGCGGCACCGTTGGCCTGCAGCGCCGAAGGCAGCGCCACCAGCGGGTTCACCGAACCCAGTTCGCCGTGGAACGGGATCGGGCGCGGACGCTCTGCGGCCACCTTGGCCAGCGCCGTGCCGCCCTTGAACGAGCCGGTGAACGCCACGGCCGCGACCGCCGGCGCCTGCACCAGGCGCACGCCGGCCTCGATCGAGCCGCCCTGCACCAACTGGAACACGCCGGCCAGCAGGCCGCGCGCGGCCACCACGGATTGCGCCAGCGCCGCGGTCTGGCGCGACAGCTCGGGGTGTGCGGGGTGCGCCTTCACCACCACCGGGCAGCCGGCCGCGAGGGCCGAGGCGGTGTCGCCGCCCAGCACCGAGAACGCGAACGGGAAGTTGCTGGCCGAGAACATGGCCACCGGCCCCACGGGCACGCGCACGCGGGTCAGGCGCGGGCGGCCGGCGGGCGGCGCACCGGCCACGGCCGCGTCGTCCAGCACGGTGTGGGCCGCGCCGCGCTCCAGCACTTCGGCAAAGCCGCGCAGCTGGAAGGCCGTGCGGTCCAGCTCGCCGTTCAGGCGCACCGGGCCCAGGCCGCTTTCGCGGTCGGCCACGGGCACCAGGGCTTCGCGCTGGGCTTCCAGGGCCTCGGCCAGCGCGCGCAGCAGGGCGGCGCGGTCGGCAGCCGGGGTGGCGGCGAAGGCATCGGCGGCGCTCGCCGCGGTGGCCACAGCGGCGTCGATCTCGGCCGGGGTGGATTCGGGCCAAGGGGCGCCGTGGGGCTGGCCGGTGCGGGCGTCGATGGATTGCAGGGTGTTGTCGGGCATGGAGGTTCCTGAAAAGGGCAAGGGCCGTCGCGGCCTGCTGTCTCACTGAATGGAATTGTTCGCCGATCGGCAGGGGCCCGCCGGTGGGAGCCTGCCATCGTAATGAAAGGGCGAGCCACCTAAAATCCCTGCGGCCCGCCGCCACTTCCCTGCGCGGTTCTGAATTCCATTTTGTGAGACAAACATGCCTGCATCGCCCGGAGACGGCACCGCCGCGCTCGAAAAAGCCCTCGACGTGCTGGACGCCGTGGGCGCCGCACCGCAAGGCCTGAGCCACGCCGACCTGGCGGCCCGGCTGGCGTTGCCCCGCACCACGGCCTACCGCCTGCTGGCCACGCTGGTGGCGCGCGGCATGCTGCGCCGCGATCCGCTGCGCAAGGTGTACTGCCTGGGCGTGCGCTGCTTCGAGCTGGCACGCCAGGCCCATGCCATGCCCGATCTGGCCGCGGCGGCCGTGATGGAACTGCGCACGTTGCGCGACCTGACGGGCGAGACCACCTACCTGGCCGCGCTGGACGGGCGCGACGTGGTGTCGCTCGAGCGCTGCGATGGCGCGCACAGCCAGCGCTCGTCCAGCGCCCTGGGCCAGCGCAAGCCGGTGTACTGCACCAGCCAGGGCAAGGCCATCCTCTCCGCCATGGACGGCGCGGCGCGCGATGCCCTGGTGCGCGAACTGGTGCTGCGCCCCGTCACGCCCCGCACGCTGACCGACCGGCGGCGCCTGCTGGCCGAGCTGCGGGTGACGGCGGCGCGCGGCTACGCCATCGACGACGAAGAGATCGTGCCCGGCGTGCGCTGCGTGGGCGCGCCCATCATCGACGGCCTGGGCCAGGTGCGCGGCGCGCTCAGCGTGGCCGGGCCGGCTTGGCGGCTCACGCCCGAGCGGCTGGAGCTGCTGGGCCCCGAGGTGGCCGAGGCCGCGCGCCGCGTGGGCGCGCAGTTGCACGGCGTGCGCCCCACCCTGGGCGATGCCGAGGCCCGCCCCGTGCCCGGCCCCTGGGCGTTCCACGGTGCCCACCCGCGCTGGTGCGCGGCCAGCGGCCGGCTGTTCTGGGCCGACACGCTCGCCCCCGCGCTGCGGGCGGTGGGCCCGGGGGACGAAGGCGACACGCTCTGGGCCGAGGCCGAAGGCCCCGTGCATGGCCTGCTGCTGGGGCAGGACGGCAGCGGCGAGGCGCAAGCGACCGGTGCCGGCCCCGCCACCGCGCCCCCGCCCATCGCGTGGTGCGCCCATGGCGCCTTCGCGCTGCCCCGGGGCGGGCCGGCGCAGCGCCTGGCCCCCTGGCCCGCGCTGCCGGCCCAGGCCGTCTGCCGCGGCGCGGGCGGCGACCTTTGGCTGGCGTGCGAGACGCCCGAGGGCGGCAGCGCCGTGGGCTGCCTGCGGCCCGGCGCGCCGCTGGAGGTGCGCTGGCGCCTGCCCGAGCCGGTGCAGTGCCTGCGCTGGCGCGCGGCGGACGGCACCCTCTGGGCCGCCGTGCCGGACACGGGCGCCATCCTGTCGCTGCAGCCCGAGACCGGCGCCGTGCGCCGCCTCGTTTCCGTACCCAAGGGCTCGGGCCGGGTGAGCGGCCTGGCGCTGGATGCGGAGGGCGGGGTGTGGACGGCCCTGCGCGATGGGTGGAGTGTGGTGCGTTTTCTGCCCGACGGGAGCCTGGACCGCGTCGTGGCGCTGCCGGTGCCCTGTCCCACCGACGTGGAACTGGGCGGGGCCGACGGGCGGCGGCTGTTCATCACCACGGCGCGCCAGCCGGTGCCGCTAGATGTGCTGGTCAAGGCCCCGCTGTCGGGCCGGCTGTTCGAGGTGGCCGTGTAGCGGAGCGCCGTTTCGTTCCCAGTTGATGGCGTCTTTATTGAAACAAAAGGTTGTGTACGGGTTGGTTCACCCTATGGCGCGAAGGCGTTTCGTTACTTTGTAAAGCGGCGGAAGCGGTGGCCAGGCCGTGGATACAACTCGATGCATTCGCGGCGCCACACCGTATGGCATTTCAAACGCCCGTGAAACAATTTCCGCCTGCCCGGTCCACCCCGTGACCGCCAAGGGGCCGCAGAGCCTCCCGAGCACCGCATCCGCCGCCCCTTGGCGCTTGTTTCCAGACCTCAACGAAAGTGTTTCCATGAAGAAGTTCTCACTGAGCGCCGTTGCGCTCGCCCTGCTGCTGTCCGGTTGCGCCACCACGGGCGATGGCAGCAAGAGCGGTTCCGGCACCTCGGCCATCTCCAGCGTGCTGGGCGCCGCCACCGCCGGCGGTTCCAACTCCAGCAGCACCGAGAACAAGGCGGGCGCCGCGCTGGACGTGTTCAAGGCCGTGACCGTGTCCGACGAAGAACTCAAGACCGTCTCGCTGCAGTACCGCAACTACGAAGACCGCACCGAGAACGCCGCCCCGGCCAACAACAAGTACGCGCAGCGCCTGGCGCGCCTGACCAAGAAGCACGTGAACGAAGACGGCATGAAGCTGAACTTCAAGGTGTACCTGAGCAAGGACGTGAACGCCAACGCCACGGCCGACGGCTCCATCCGCGTGTACAGCGGCCTCATGGACATGATGAACGACCAGGAACTGCTGGGCGTGATCGGCCACGAAATCGGCCACGTGAAGCTGCAGCACTCGCTGTCGGCCATGCGCACGGCCTACATGGCCTCCGCCGGCCGCAAGGCCGCGTCCGCCGCGGGCGGTGTGGGCCGCTTGGCCGATTCCGACCTGGGCGCCCTGGGCGAGAAGCTGGTCAACAGCCAGTTCTCGCAAAGCCAGGAAACCGCCGCCGACGACTACGGCCTGGCCTTCATGAAGAAGCACAAGTACAAGGTGCAGGCCATGGAGTCGGCCTTCCGCAAGATCGCCTCGCTGAGCGGCAAGAGCGGCGGCATGGACGCCATGCTGTCCACCCACCCGGACGCGGGCGGCCGTGCGGACCGCATGCGCGATCTGGCCTCGGCGAAGTAATCGGCCAGCCTGAGGCAGCCAGTCAAGGCAGCCAAACCAGAAAGGCGGCGGGCGAAGGCCCGGCCGCCTTTTTTGGTTTTTGCAGGGCGTGGGGGTGGGGCGCCTTCCGGTGCCACCCTCCCGCGAGAGGTGTTTTCCTACGCCCCGCCAGAACCCCGCTCGATAGAGTGGACAGCCTTTGCGTCTCATTTCCGAAAAGGACTCCCACATGCGCGTAGACATCTATCGCCGAGCCGAAGCCGATGGCAAGTTCTCCCACCTCGCCGTGCCCGAAGGGCGCCCCATCCCGCAGGAGGCGATCAACGTGGACTGGGACACCGAAGCCCGCGGCCAGGAGATGGACGAGAACGCCGACCACTGGGACGACTACGGCATCGCGCAGCCGGCCGCGCAGATCGAGGAAAAGGGCTACGCCATCACCAGCGTGCACGAGCTGACCGACTGACCCCGGGGCCGGCGGGCAGGGCCCTGCTGCCGCTCCCTTCGCAAAGCCGCCCGCCGCACCCGGCCGGCGGCTTTGTCCATTCGGGGACGCCCGCCCGGTGACAGCGGCGGTGGCGCACGCTACGCTGCGGCGCCATGGAGACAAAAAACACCCCCCCGTTCGTTCCCCAGATCCGCCTGTACCAGGACTGGCTGCAGGCCCGCCACGGACTGGCCTTCGCGGACTACGACGCGCTCTGGCGCTGGTCCGTCACCGACCTCGATGCGTTCTGGCAGAGCATCTGGGACTACTTCGACCTGCAGTCGCCCACGCCGCACACGGCCGTGCTGGCACGCAATGCCATGCCGGGGGCCGTGTGGTTTCCCGGGGCGCAGGTCAACTACGCGCGCCAGGTGCTGCGCCATGTGGACCCGGCGCACGCCGCGGGCCTGCCGGCCGTGGTGAGCCGCAACGAGCGCGGCCTGCACCGCGAGCTGTCCTGGCCCGAGCTGCGCCGCCAGGTCGCCTCGCTCGCGCTGCACCTGCGCCGCCAGGGCGTGCGGCGCGGCGACCGCGTGGCGGCCTACCTGCCCAACATCCCCGAGGCCATGGTGGCCCTGCTGGCCACGGCCAGCCTGGGCGCGGTGTGGAGCGTGTGCGCGCCCGACATGGGCACGGCCGCCGTGCTGGACCGCTTCCGCCAGATCGCGCCCAAGGTGCTGATCGCGGTGGACGGCGTGACCTACGGCGGGCGCGACCACGACCGCAGCGGCGTGCTGGCCGAGCTGCGCGCGGCGCTGCCCTCGGTCACCCACATGGTGGTGGTGCAGCACCTGCATGCTCCTGAAACCATAGCAGACACGGCAGATTTTTCTAGGGCATGCGGCCAAAACGATGCCGAAGTGGCTGCGTTCGAGCCCGAGTGGCTGCCGTTCGACCACCCGCTGTGGATCGTCTACTCCAGCGGCACCACCGGCCTGCCCAAGCCCATCGTGCACGGCCACGGCGGCATGGTGCTGGTGGCGCTGCAGCTCAAGGGGCTGCACAACGACATCGGCTGCAGCTACGAGCCCAATTCGTTCGGCGAGCGCTACCACTGGTACAGC
This sequence comes from Acidovorax sp. SUPP1855, assembly GCF_030158955.1. Taxonomy (NCBI): domain Bacteria; kingdom Pseudomonadati; phylum Pseudomonadota; class Betaproteobacteria; order Burkholderiales; family Comamonadaceae; genus Acidovorax; species Acidovorax sp. SUPP1855. Next base: position 129,177 of record NZ_BQXI01000006.1, read on the forward strand.
TCGACCGGCTGGGTGATGTGGAACGCGCAGGTGAGCGGCCTGCTGGCGGGCACAACGTGCGTGATCTACGACGGCAACCCGGGCGGCAGCCGCGAGCGGCCCGACTGGGGCACGCTCTGGCGCTTCGCCGCCGAGACGGGCGTGACGTTCTTCGGCGCGGGCGCGGCCTTCTACGCCAACTGCATGAAGTCGGGCCTGTCGCTCACGGACTGCGGCGACCTCTCTCGCGTGCGGGCACTGGGCACCACCGGCTCGCCGCTCGCGCCCGAGGTGCAGGCCTGGGGCACGGCGCAGTTCCGCGCCCTGGGCGTGTCGGGGCATGCGGACGGCGACATCTGGTGGAACAACATCTCCGGCGGCACCGATTTTTGCGGCGCCTTCATCGGCGGGCACCGCGAGCTGCCCCAGGTGCCCGGCGAGATGCAGTGCCGCATGCTGGGCGCGGCGGTGGAGGCCTGGAACGCCGAGGGCCAGCCGGTGATCGACGAGGTGGGCGAACTGGTGTGCACGCAGCCCATCCCGTCCATGCCGCTGTACCTGTGGGGCGATGGCGAGCCGGGCCCGGCCGGGCGGGGCGGCGACCCGAACGGCAAACGCTACCTGGCGAGCTACTTCGACATGTACCCGCCGGGCCACGGCCGGCGGCCGGGCGGCGGCGACGGGCCCGTGGAGATGGGCCCGGTCTGGCGCCACGGCGACTGGATCCGGATCGGCCGACACGGCGGCTGCGTGATCTACGGGCGCAGCGATGCCACCATCAACCGCCACGGCCTGCGCATGGGCACGAGCGAGATCTATCGCGCCGTCGAGGCCCTGCCCGAGGTACTGGACAGCCTGGTGGTCGACCTGGAATCGCTGGGCCGCGACAGCTACATGCCGCTCTTCGTCGCGCTGCGGGGCGGCGTGGTGCTGGACGACGCCCTGCGCGGGCGCATCGCCGCGGCCATCCGCACCGCGCTGTCGCCGCGCTTCGTGCCGGACGAGATCGTGCAGGTGGCCGAGGTGCCGCGCACGCTGAGCGGCAAGAAGCAGGAGCTGCCCATCAAGAAGCTGCTGCTGGGCCAGCCGCTGGACAAAGTGGTCAACCAGGACGCCATGGCCAACCCGGGCTGCCTGCCCTGGTACGTGGCGTTCGCGCGGCAGCGCACGGCCGGCGCTGCTGCGCATTAGCGCTTCAGCGCGTCAGCGCGCCGTCACGCGGCCGCGGGGCGGGCGCGCACCAGCGTGCTCTTGCCGAACAGGCTCTGCACCAGGTCGACCACCAGCTCGGCGGTCTGGTTGCGGATGTCGAGCGCGGGGTTCAGCTCCACGATGTCCAGCGAGGCCAGGCGGCCCGTGTCCGCGATCATCTCCATGCACAGCTGCGCCTCGCGGTAGTTGGGGCCGCCGCGCACGGTGGTGCCGGTGCCGGGGGCGATCTCGGGGTCGAGGAAGTCCACGTCGAAGCTCAGGTGCAGGTGCACGCCTTCGCCGGCCTCGCCCTCCAGCCCGTCGAGCGCACGGCGCATGACCTCGCGCATGCCCAGCTCGTCGATGGAGCGCATGTCGTACACCTCGATGCCCAACTCGCGGATCAGGCGCTTTTCCTCGTCGTCCACGCTGCGCAGGCCGATCTGGCACAGCTGCGCGCCCTGCAGCGCGGGCACGGCGCCGCCCAGGGCCGACAGCGATTCGGGGCCGAAGCCGTACAGGCTCGCCACGGGAATGCCGTGCACGTTGCCGCTGGGCGAGATGGCGGGCGTGTTGCAGTCCGCGTGGGCATCGAGCCAGAGCACGCGCAGGCGCTTGCCCGTCTGGCGGCAGTGCCGCGCGACCGCGCTGATCGAGCCCACCGCTAGGTGGTGGTCGCCCCCGAGCAGGATGGGCATGCGGCCGGCGGCGAACTGCGCGGACACGGCGTCGTGCACCGCGCGGTTCCAAGCCACGCATTCCGCCAGATTGCGCAGCCCGTGGTCGCCCCGCGCGCTTTGCGGGTTGGGCGGGCCGAAGAGGTTGCCGGCATCTTCCACGTCCACGCCGAACCGTGCGAGGGCCGGGCCCAGCTGGGCGACGCGCAGGGCGTCGGGCCCCATGGCCGCGCCCAGGCGCGCGGCGCCGGCGTCGGTGGGGGCGCCGATGAGGGTGGCGCGCGTGTGCGGGGCGGCGGGGGTAGCGATGTCGGTCATGGGTTCATCTCCTGGAAACGCACGGCGTGCGGGCGCCGTGGCGCCAAAGTTTTCACCCACATGCGGTCTGGCGGCATGCGGAAAAAGGGATGGGGCGCGTGCAGTGTGCACGCGGATGGTGACGATGGGTGCCGTGTGCTGGCGCGGCCCACCCGTGCTTAAAGCGCTTCCGCCAGGTGGGCGGCGGCCTGCACCAGCGGGGGTGCGCCTGCGGGCGTGCCCAAGGCGATCCACGGCTGGATCTGGGCGTACAGGTCCTTGGGGTCGGCCTGGTCGGGAATCAGCTCCAGCGGCTGCAGCAGGCCCGCGCTGCGGCCCAGGGCGCGCATGAAGCGCAGGGCGGAATAGTCCTCCAGCGCAAAGCCCACCGAGTCGAACACGGTGACCTGCGCGGGCGAGGTGCGGGCCGGCGCCTCGCCGCGCACCACGCGCCAGAACTCGGTCACGGGGAAGTCGGCAGGCATCTGCTGCAGGTCGCCTTCGATGCGGGTCTGGGGTTCGTACTCCACGAACACGCTGGCCGCCCGCAGCACCTCGGCCGCCAGTTCGGTCTTGCCGGGGCAGTCGCCGCCCACGGCGTTGATGTGCATGCCAGGCTCGACCAGGTCGCCGTGCAGGATCGTGGCGTAGGCCTTGTCGGCGGTGACGGTGGTGACGATGTCCGCGCCGCGCACGGCCTCGGCGGTGCTGGCGCAGCGGACGATCTCCAGCTCCCCCCGCGCCACCAGCGGCGCGAGGTTGGCCGCCAGCTTGGCCGTGGCGGCCGGGTCGATGTCGTACAGGCGCAGCTCGCCGATGCCCAGCAGGCCCACGAAGGCCAGGGCCTGGAACTCGCTCTGCGCGCCGTTGCCGATCAGCGCCATGCTGCGGCTGTCCGGGCGGGCCAGGTAGCGCGCGGCCATGGCCGACGTGGCCGCGGTGCGCAGCGCCGTGGTCAGGGTGAGCTCGCTCAGGAAGGAGGGGTGGCCGGTGGCTACGTCGGCCAGTGCGCCGAAGGCCATCACCGTGGGCAGGCCGTGGCGGGTGTTGACCGGGTGGCCGTTCACGTACTTGAAGGCGTAGTCGCGGGCGTCGGCAACGGGCATGAGTTCGATGACGCCATTGGGCGAATGGCTCGCGGTGCGCGCGGACTTGTCGAAGTCCTGCCACCGGGCGTAGTCCTCTTCGATGGCCTGCGCCATGCCGCGCAGGCATTCCACCACGCCGGTGCGGCCGACCAATTGCGCGGCGCGCGTGGCGCTCAGGAACTCGGTGGACATGGTGCCGGGGATGGGGCGTTGGTCGGGGGTCATGGGATCGGCTCCTCGTCGATGGGCGCGCCACGCGACGGGGGTCGGGGCGGCATGGGTCCTAGCGTCCCACAAGGGCGTGCCAATTCAAATCGGCAAAAATGCACGCATAAGCGCAAAAAACTGGCTTTTTGCTCAAAGGAATTGCCGAAATGGACAACATCGACCAGCAACTGATCGCCCAGCTGCGCCACAACGCCCGGGCCAGCGTCGCCACGCTGGCCACGCGGCTGGGCGTGTCGCGCGGCACCGTCACCAACCGCATCCGCCGGCTGGAGGACACGGGCGTGATCGTCGGCTACACGGTGCGGCTGCGGCCCGAGCGCGAGACGGGCGGCGGGCTGCAGGCCTGGACCAGCATCTCCATCGAGGGCAACGACGCGCGCCGGGTCACGGCCTCGCTGCTGGGCGAGCCCAGCGTGCTGGCGCTGCACAGCACCAATGGCCGGTGGGACCTGCTGGCCGAACTGCAGGTGGGCAGCCTGGCGGAGCTGGCGCACGCGCTGGAGCGCATACGCCTCATCAAGGGCATCAGCAACACCGAGACCAGCATCCACCTGGAGACCGTGCGCGCGCCCATCGCGTCCGGCGGGCGCGGCACGGCCGGGCCGTAGCGGGCCCGTAGGACATGCCTGACGGTGCGCGCCCCGGGGCGCCGCCCATAATCGGCAGGCATTGCCACCGCCGCCTTCCACGGCGCGCGGCGGCCGCCATCCACCCAGGAGAGTCCATGTCCCAGTCCACCCCCAAGCGCTTTTCGATGATCCGCGAGTTCCACCTCGCCGACTGGTTCACGCTGGGCAACGCCGTGTGCGGCGTGGGGGCGCTGTTCTCGTCCATGACGTTCCTGGAGACCGGCGAGGTGCGCCACGTGTACTTCGCCTGCGCGCTGGTGCTGGCGGCGCTGATCTTCGACGTGCTGGACGGCCGCATCGCGCGCTGGCGGCAAAAGTCCTCGGCCATGGGGCGCGAGCTGGATTCGCTGGCCGACGTGATCTCGTTCGGCGTGGCCCCGGCCATCATCGCCTACGCCTGCGGCATGCAGGGCCTGTACGACCGCATCGTGCTGGCGTATTTCGTGGCCTGCGGCGTCTCGCGCCTGGCGCGCTACAACGTCACCGCCGAAACGCTGTCGGAAGGCTCGGGCAAGGTCAAATACTTCGAGGGCACGCCGATTCCCACCTCCATCGTGCTCGTGGCCCTGATGGCGCTGGCCGCCTCCCTGGGCGCGGTGCGCGAGCACCTGTGGTTCGGCAGCGTGGCGCTGGGCGGGTTCACGCTGCACCCGCTGGTGCTGCTGTTCGCGCTGTCGGGCTCGCTCATGATCAGCCGCATCCGCATTCCCAAGTTCTGAAGAGGGCAACGGGCTTCGGGAGACGAAGTGTTGCTATGAAAATAATAGCTGTATGCCGTTGATTTGATTGCGCTGAGGCCCGATTCGATCCAGGGTGCCGGCGCCTGCCGCACGCGGCCTGCAAGCATGGGCTTGTCCGGCCGGGCCTTGGCGCCACGGGCTCGCCCCGTGGGACGCGTGGCGCGCGGATACGTCCCGCGACAGGCACCGGCGGGCCCCCACGGTACACTTCGCGCCTTCGGGCCGGGCGTACCGCTCCCCCTTTTTTCCGCACCACGCACCCCCCTTCCATGGCCGTTGACACGGCGGGCCAGGCCCGCACCAGCTTTGACCTCAAGAGCGCCCAGCTGCCCGTGGTGGCGGTCGTGCTCAAGACCACCGACGTCGGCGTGCTCGCCGCCGACCTGGCCGCACGGCTGGAGAGCGACCCGGACTTCTTCGACAACGACCCCGTGCTGATCGACCTGGCCGGCGTGCGCGAGGCCGGCGACGCCATCGATTTCGACGCCCTGTGCGCCGCGCTGCGCGGCCACCATACCCAGCCCGTGGCCGTGCGCGGCGGCAGCCCCGCGCAGATGGAGGCCGCGCACGCCGCCGGCCTGATCGCCGCGCCCGAGGCGCCCCCGGCCCGCGTGCACGCCCCGGCGGCAGACGCCCCGCGCGACGCGGCCCCGCCCCCGCGCGAGGTGGTGCGAGAAGTCATCCGTGAGGTCGAAGTGGTGCGCGAGGTGCCCGCCGGCGGCCCGACCACCGTGGTGGTGGACAAGCCGCTGCGCTCGGGCCAGCAGGTGTATGCCCGTGGCGCCGACCTGGTCGTGATGGCCGTGGTGAGCTTCGGCGCCGAGGTGATCGCGGACGGCAACATCCACGTCTATGCGCCCATGCGCGGGCGGGCCATCGCCGGCGCGCGCGGCGACACCAGCGCGCGCATCTTCAGCACGTGCCTGGAGCCGCAACTCGTGTCGATCGCAGGCATCTACCGCACCACAGAGACCGAGCTGCCGGACGCCGTGCGCGGCAAGCCGGCCCAGGTGCGGCTCGACGGCGAGAAGCTGCTCATCGAGCCGCTCTAGAACCCGTTCTGACCGCCTTCTTCTTTCATTCGGACCAACGCAGGGAATTTTCACAACATGGCCAAAATCGTCGTCGTGACCTCCGGCAAGGGTGGCGTGGGCAAGACCACCACCAGTGCCAGCTTCGCATCCGGCCTCGCACTGCGCGGCCACAAGACCGCGGTGATCGACTTCGACGTCGGCCTGCGCAACCTGGACCTCATCATGGGCTGCGAGCGCCGTGTGGTGTATGACCTCATCAACGTGATCCAGGGCGAGGCCAACCTGAACCAGGCCCTCATCAAGGATAAGCAGTGCGACAACCTGTTCGTGCTGGCCGCCAGCCAGACGCGCGACAAGGATGCGCTCACGCAGGACGGCGTGGAGAAGATCCTGAACGACCTGTCCGGCATGGGCTTCGAGTACATCGTCTGCGACTCGCCCGCCGGCATCGAGAGCGGCGCGCTCATGGCCATGCACTTCGCCGACGAGGCGCTGCTGGTGACCAACCCCGAGGTGTCCTCGGTGCGCGACTCCGACCGCATCCTGGGCATGCTGGGCAGCAAGACCAAGCGCGCCATCGCCGGCGGCGAGCCCGTGAAGGAGCACCTGCTCATCACGCGCTACAACCCCAACCGCGTGGAAGACGGGCAGATGCTGTCGCTGGAGGACATCCAGGACATCCTGCGCATCGAGCTGATCGGCGTGGTGCCCGAATCCGAGAACGTGCTGCAGGCCTCCAACCAGGGCACGCCGGCCATCCACATGCAGGGCACCGACGTGTCCGAGGCCTACAAGGACGTGGTGGCCCGCTTCCTCGGCGAGGACAAGCCCCTGCGGTTCATCGACGCGCACAAGCCCGGCTTCTTCAAACGCATCTTCGGCGGGAGGTAACGCATGTCTCTGTTGTCTTTCCTGCTGGGCGAGAAAAAGAAGACCGCCTCGGTCGCCAAGGAGCGCCTGCAGATCATCCTCGCGCACGAACGCAACGGCCGCAACGCCTCCACGCCCGACTACCTGCCCGCGCTGCAGCGCGAACTGGTGGCGGTGATCTCCAAGTACGTGTCGATCCATGCCGACGACATCAAGGTGCACCTGGAGCGCCAGGACAACCTGGAAGTGCTGGAGGTCAAGATCGAACTGCCCGACGGCGTGAAATAGCCGCCGCCCTGGCCGTTCGGTCCCCGCCGCGCCGCGGTGCCCCCTCGAAGGGCCCGCGGCGCCGTCATTTGCGGATCTCGGCCTGCAGCGCGGGCGCGGCGCCCAGCGGGTGCTCGGTGTAGAACGTGCCGCCGTGGTAGAGCAGCGGCGAGGCGCCCGTGCGGTGGCTGCAGCGCTCCACCTCGCCCACGAAGATCGTGTGGTCGCCCTCCACGTACTGGCTGCGGTTGAAGCACTCGAACACCGCCGCGGCGCCGTCCAGCACGGGGGCGCCGGCGATGCCCGGCTGGTGGGCCACGCCGGCCCAGCGGTCCACGCCGCGCGAGGCGAAGCGCTCGGCCAGCGCGCGCTGGTCGGCCGCCAGCACGTTGATCGCGTAGTGGGAGCCGGCCGACAGGGCCGTCAGCGTGGAGGCCTTGTGCGCCAGGCTCCACAGCACCAGCGGGGGCTGCAGCGACACCGAATTGAAGGAGCTGGCCGTGAGGCCGATGAGCCCGCCGTCCGGGCCGCGCGCGGTGACGATGGTCACGCCCGTGGCGAACATGCCCAGCGCATCGCGGAACTCGCGAGTGGAGAAACCGGGCGGACGGGCGGCGATGGGGCGGTGCAGGGGGCTGTTCACGAAGGCGCGGGCGCGGGCGGCCGGAGGGAAGGGGTCGGCTATTATGGTCCGGCGCCTGGCGATTTGCTGCCGGCGGCCGCGGCGCCTGCCGTTCTCTTCATGGCCCTTCTACCCACTTTCACGACCCTCGGCTCCGGACCCACCGTGCTCATGCTGCACGACGCGGACGGCGACCACCTCACTTTCGCTCCCCAGGTCGAGACCCTGGCGACGGCCGGCTACCGCGCCGTGGCCTGCGACATGCCCGGCTATGGCCGCAGCGCCCCCATCGAGCCCTACAGCTTCAAGGGCCTGGCCAACAGCTGCGTGCAGCTGCTGCAGGCGCTGCAGTGCGGCCCCGCCGTGCTGGTGGGCCACGGCCTGGGCGCCATGATCGCCATCGAGGTGGCGCTGCGCGAGCCTTCGCTGGTGCGCCGGCTGGTGCTGTGCAGCGGCGGGCCGGCCCTGGATGCGCACAGCCTGGACGAATGGGTGGCGCCGCGCTTGGCCGAGCTGGATGCCGGCCAGTCGATGGAGCAGATCGCCCAGCGCCTGGTGCCGCGCCACATCGGCACCGGCGCACTGCCCGAGGGCGTGCGCCTGGCCGGCCACGCCATGGGCCAGGTGCACCGCTCGGCCTACCGCCGCGCCCTGGAGGCGCTGCCCACGTTCGCGCGCAGCGCGGCCGAGCTGTCGCGACTGCACATGCCCACCTTGCTGCTGGGCGGCGAGCAGGACCGCTGCACCCCGCCTGAGGCGCTGCAGGCGCTGGCGCAGGTGCTGCCCGATGCGCGCCATCTGGATCTGCCCCACATCGGCCACTGGCCGCAGCTGGAAGACCCCGACGGCTTCGACGGCGCGCTGCTGGCGTTCCTGGCTGCTTCCGAGCGGGTGCTGCATTGAGCGCCGCCGACCGCATGCCGCGCGGCGCCGCCGCGGCCGCCCTGCCCTGGCTGCTGCCCCTGGGGGCGGCGCTGGCCCTGGCGCTGATGGGCACGCGCATCTGGAACCCGGATCTGGTGGGCGGCGCGCGCGTGCCGCTCGGCGAGGGGCCGGCCACCGCCCAGGTGACGGTGCCTGCCCGCATGGCCGGCATCCAGTCGGCCGTGATCGTGCAGCCCCGTTCTCCAGAGGCGCCCTTGCCGCAGGCCCGCACGCCCGAACGGGGCGTGGCCCCTTCCCATGCCGGCCCCGGCGCGCCGCACAAGGCGGCGTCCGCACCGGCCCCGGCGCCATCGCCGCCCGGCACGGCCGCCGTGGGCACCGCCGCCGCGGAGCCCGACACCGCCTGCCCGCTGCTCCTGCCGCGCCTGCCCGGCATCTCCAAGGCCCAGTGCCAGTCCGCCCATCTGGTGCCCAGCGGCGCGCTGTCGCGCAACGGCATCCCCCTGTACTGGCGCGACGTGCCGCCGGCCGGCCTAGCCCCGGGCACGGTGCCGCTGCGCGTGCTGCTGGTGGGCGCCATGCATGGCGACGAGCCCACGGCGGCGTCGCTCGCGCTGCGCTGGATCGGGTTCGCCGAGACGCGCCTGCTGCCCACGCGGCGGCCGGTGCACTGGCGGTTCATCCCCGCGCTGAACCCGGACGGCATGCTCGCCAAGCCCGCCACCCGGGTGAATGCGCGCGGCGTGGACCTGAACCGCAACTTCCCCACGCCCAACTGGGAGCGTGACGCCCCCATCTACTGGGAAAAGCGCACCCGCCGCGACCCCCGCCGCTGGCCGGGTCCCGCGGCGCTGTCCGAGCCCGAATCGCAGTTCCTGCACACGCAGATGGCGCAGTTCGAGCCCGATCTGGTGGTCAGCATCCATGCGCCCTACGGCGTGCTCGACTTCGACGGCCCCCAGCCCCCGCCCAGCCGGCTGGGGCGCCTGCGGCTGGACCAGCTGGGCATCTTCCCGGGCTCGCTCGGGCACTACGGCAGCGTGCACCTGGGGCTGCCCGTGGTCACCATCGAGCTGCAGCACGAGCTGCGCATGCCGCAGGACGACGAGGTGCGCGTGATGTGGCGCGACCTGTTGCGCTGGATGGACGAGCACCTGGCCGTCGTGGACGGCCAGGCATCACCGCAAAAATAGCCTCCAGCGCAGATTCGACTAGGGCGTTATGCTATTAAAAATGTAGCAGCCGATGCCAGGGCCTGCGCATCGGACTGCACCGCGCCGGGCGGGCCGCCCTTGCCCCACAGGGCGCCGCCCCAGGGCATGGCCAGGAACTGCGCGCACAGCCGCACCGAATCGATCATGGGCTGCGCCTTGGCGCGGTCGCCGCTGGTGGTGATGAGCCGCAGCGTCTTGGCCGCCATGGGCTCCTTGAACGGCTGGCCCGGAATGCGCATCCAGCCGCTCCAGTGGTCCAGGTAGGTCTTGAGCGGCGAGGGAATGCTGTACCAGTACACGGGTGCGACGAACACGATGTCGGTCGCCGCGAGCGTGGCCTCCAGCAGCGTCTTCATGTCGCCGGTGGGGGCGGGGTACTCGCCGGTGGTGTGGCGCCGATCCACGAAGGGCGGCAGTTCCATCCGCGCGAGGTTCAGCCAGGTCTGAACGGTGTCCGCCGGCAGGGCCGCGGCGGCCTGCCGCGCCAGCCATTCGGTGTTGCCGACATGGCCGGGCTCGCGGGTGGAGGTGGTGAGGAACAGGGTGTGGGAAGGCATGCCCGGCATGGTAGCGCCGGCCGGGGGTGCCGCCCCGGTCAGGCCGCGACGGGGGCGGACGCGGCGGCACCCGCGGCCACGCCCTGGCCCAGGAAGCCGAAGGCCATGGCCGGCCGCTCGCCGCTGATCAGCTCGGCCACCGCTTTGCCGGAGCCCGCGCCGTGCGTCCAGCCCAGCGTGCCGTGGCCCGCGTTGACCCACAGCTTGCCCACGCGCGTGCGGCCGATGAAAGGAATGTTGGTGGGCGTGGCCGGGCGCAGGCCGGTCCAGTACTGCGGGTTGCCGCCTTCCTCGGGCGTGCGGGTGTCGCACACGCCGGGCAGAATGGCCTCGATGCGGCGCGACAGCATGTGGCAGCGCGCCCGCGCCAGGGGGCTGTCCAGCGACAGGTCGTAGCCGCCCAGCTCGATGGTGCCGGCCACGCGCAGCACGTTGCCCAGGCGGCTCATGGCGATCTTCTTGCCGTCGTCGATGGTCGAGACCAGCGGCGCGCCCTCGGGCTTGAGCAGCGGGAAGGTCGCGCTGTAGCCCTTGCCGGGGTAGATCGGCAGGTCCACGCCCACCGTGCGCAGCAGCGGGGCGCTGTAGGTGCCGCAGGCGACGACGATCGCATCGGCGGTGAGGTTCTGGTCTTTCTGGCCTCCAGCGCTAGTGTTTTTTGCACGGACAGCTACTGATTCGATAGCGCCACCGGCTTGGTTCAGGCGCACCACGTCGTGGCCGTAGAGGAACTGCACGCCGCGCTCGGCGCAGCGGCGCGCGAGCTCCTGCGTGAACAGGCGGGCGTCGCCGCTTTCGTCGGTGCTGGTGTAGGTGCCGCCCGTGATGTGGTCGCCGTAGGCGCGGAAGGCCGGCTCGATCTGCAGCAGCTCGTCGCGGCTGACCAGGCGGCGCTGCACGCCGTGCCGGCGCATCACCTCGACCGCGTGGCCGGCGGCGTCGAACGATTTCTGGTCGGTGTAGAAGTGGGCGATGCCGCGCTCCAGCCGGTGGTATTCGATGCCGGTGGCACGCACTACGTCCTTCAGGGCGGCATGGCTGTAGGCGCCCAGGGCCACGATCTGCTGCACGTTGCGTTCGAACGCCGCATCGTTGCACTGCGCGAGGAATTTCAGGCCCCAGCGCCATTGGTCCCAATCGAGCTGCGGGCGAAACAGCAGCGGTGCTTCCTTGTCGAACATCCACTTGAGCGCCTTGAGCGGCGCATCGCGGTTGGCCCAGGGCTCGCAGTAGCTCACAGAGATCTGCCCCGCGTTGGCGAAGCTGGTCTCCAGCGCCGCGCCGGGCTGGCGGTCCACGACGGTGACTTCATGGCCGCGCTCGAGCAGATGCCAGGCGGTGCTGATGCCGATGATGCCGGCGCCCAGGACGATGGTTTTCATGGGCCGGAGTGTGGATCGCGTTGCGGCGAATTAAAAGCAAAATTAAACTTCATCCAAATTCATCAGAACCTCTAATGCACGCACGCCCATGAGCAGCTTCGATCCCGCCGCACTGGAATGCCTGGCCGCCATCGTGGAGGAGGGCGGCTTCGAGCGCGCCGCCCAGCGCCTGAACGTCACGCAGTCGGCCGTCTCGCAGCGGCTGCGCGCCCTGGAGGCGCAGGTGGGCTCGGTGCTCATCGTGCGCAGCCGGCCGCTCAAGCCCACCACCGCCGGCCAGCTGCTGCTCAAGCACACCAAGCAGCTGCGCCTGCTGCGCGCCGACCTGGAGCGCGACCTGCAGGAACTCGCCCCGAGCGCCCCCGGCGGCGCGCGCGAGGACGAGCGCATCTCGATTGCCATCAACGCCGACAGCATCGCCACCTGGGCGCTGGAGGCGCTGCACGATCTGGTGCGCCAGCGCCTGCCCGTCGAGATCATCGTGGATGACCAGGATTTCACGCAGGAGTGGCTGCGCTCGGGCCAGGTGCTGGGCTGCGTCACCACGCTCAAGCAGGCGCTTCGCGGCTGCAAGGTCGTGCCGCTCGGGGCCATGCATTACGTGGCCGTGGCCTCGCCGGCGCTCGCGGCGCGCTACCTGCCGCACGGGCTCACGCCGCACAACTTCCGCGACGTGCCGTTCCTGTCGTTCAACCGCAAGGACGACATGCAGGCCGAGTTCGTGATGCGCGCCTTCGGCCTCAAGCGCGTGGCGCTGCACCACCTGTTCGTGCCCAGCTCCGAAGGCCAGGTGCGCGCCGCCACCGCCGGCTGGGGCGCGGGCGTGGTGCCCGAATTGCTGGTGCGCGGGGCGCTGGCCGACGGCAGCCTGGTGGACCTGGCGCCCGGCCATTCGCTGCCGATCCAGCTGTACTGGCACTGCTGGAACCTCGAATCGGAGGTGCTGGATGCGCTGTCCGAGGCGCTGACCCGCACCGCGGCTCGCATGCTGGCGGTGTAGGCCCCGGGCTGTCCCGGTACCGGGGGCCGCGGCCGGTCGCTAAGATGCGCCGCATGAACACGTACCCGTCCCGCCCCTCCTTCAAGGCGCAAATGCACCAGGCACGGGAAGAGGCCATCGTGGCGGCTGCGGGCCGCCTGCTCGGCGAAAAGGGCTTCGAGGCCATGACGCTGGACGACGTGGCCGCAGAAGTGGGCGTGGCCAAGGCCAGCCTGTACAAGCACTTCGCCGGCAAGGACGACCTGTGCGCCGCCGCCATGGTGCATGCCGTGGACCGGCTGCAAGGGTTTTTGCAGAGCGTGCCGCCCGGCCAGTCCGCCATCGAGCGCCTGCAGGCGCTGCTGCGCTGGATGCTGTCGCTGCAACTGACCGACGAGATGCCCCTGCTGCTGAGCCGCAACTCCGGCCTGGCCGGGCCGCTGCGCGACTGCGAGCGCTATCAGGCGTCGCTGCAGACCGCCAGCGCGCGGATCACCACCTGGATCGTGGAAGCCCAGGAGGCCGGCCAGCTGAACGCCCAGTGGCCGCCCGACGTGGTGCTGTGGGCGCTGCTGGCCCGTTCGGCCGACCCGCTGCCGGCCATGCTGCGCGCCACCGGCCGGTACACCGATGCGCGCATCCTCGACTGGGCGGTGGAGACGTGCTTCGGCGGCCTGGCCGCGCAAGGGGTCAGCGCACCAGCAGCACCGGCACCTGGCTGTTCGCCAGCACCTGGGTACTGACCGAGCCCATCACCAGCTTGCCGAGCGCGCCGTGGCCGTGCGAGCCCATCACGAGCAGGTCGAACTTCCCGGTGTCCGCCACCTTGCCGAGGGTTTCGCCGATGGGGCCGGTCTTCACGATCCGCTGGGCGGCCACCCCGTGGCGGGCGAGGAACTTGAGCACCGGGCCGATGATTTTCTCGGCCTCTTCGGCGTGGTACTTCTCGACGGTTTCCTTGCCCAGGGCCGCGCGGGCGCGGGGCGGCAGGGCGGGCTGCACGGTCACCACGGTGTAATCGTGCGTGCCGGCCAGCAGTTCCTCGTGGGTGGCGAGGTAGGCGAGCATTTTCTTGGTGTATGGGCTGCCGTCGACGGCGAGGAGGATGTTCATGAAGACGTCTCCGAAAGAGAAGGGACCAGACTAATCTGCGCGTGCGCCTGTTGTCTTGACCTGCGTCATCTTTGTATGCCCTGCGCGGCGAAAGCGCCGGCGTGGAAGCCGGCACCTGTGAATGATCATACGGTGGCGGTGAAATGCGGCGAGAAGGTGTCCTGCTCGCCCTTGCGGGCATAGCCCAGCGGGTTGGCCACCACGCGGCAGCGCCAGGGCGTGCCATCGGCCCGCGCGCCCTGCACCGTGTAGTCGCTCGGCGAATGCAGGTGGCCGTGCATCCACAGCTGGGCATGGGGCAGCAGATCGTCCAGCGCGTTGCAGAACCCCGCGGTGCCGGGAATCAACCCGTAGCGCGGGTCCGCGCTCTTGAGGCTGGGGGCGAAGTGCGTCACGGCCACGGTGGGGCCGTCGAACGGGCGCGCGAGCGCGTTGCGCAGCCAGGCCTGGCAGGCCAGGGACTGCTCGCGCATCGGCTCGGCCAGGAAGGGCTCGCCGCTGCGGGTGCCGCCGGTCTTGCGCAGATAGAAGTTGGCGGCGCGAAAGGCCTTCTCGCGCTGGCGCAGGCGGCGCGCGAGGTCGGTGCTGCCTTCGTCCTCGGCCAGCGCGTCGAAATCGCTCCAGAGGGTGGTGCCAACGAAGCGCACGCCCTCCAGCACCACGCTTTCGCGTTCCAGCCAGATCAGGCCCAGGCGGTCGCACACCTGGCGCAGGCGCTGCTGGGCGGCGTCGAAGTCCTGCATGTCGTATTCATGGTTGCCGGGCACGAACAGCACGGGCGTCGGCCAGCCGGCGAACTGCGGCAGCGGGGAAAAGCGCGCCAGCCCGAAGTCATCGTCGGCCAGCTGCGAGCCGGATTGGTAGGAGCCGATGTCGCCGGCCAGCACGAGCACGTCGGCGCCCGGGGCGGGGCTGGGGGCGAAGGCGGGGTGGGCTTCCAGGTGCAGGTCGGACAGCAGTTGAATCTTCATGCCGCCGATTGTGGAGGCTGGCGCGGGGCTGCCGTCAGGCCACGGGGGGGCGCCGGGCCGTGGGCAGGGCCGAGCGCACCATCGCGCCCCGCAGCCAGCGGTGGGCCGCATCGTGCAGGCGGCGGCGGTGCCACAGCGCATCGACATGCACCGTGGGCAGCGGCATGGGCAGCGGGCGCCACACCAGTTCGCCGGCGATGCTGGCCACGCCCACGAAGTGGCGCGGCAGCACGGTGAGCAGGTCGGTGGTGGTCACCACGCGCCCAGCGGTGAAGAACTGGTTCACCGTGAGCACGATGCGCCGCTCGCGGCCCAGCGCGGTGAGCGCCTCGTCGATGAAGCCGTAGGGCTTGCCGGAAAAGCTCACCAGCAGATGGCGCGCGTTGCAGTACAGGTCGAGCGTCATCGGCACCTGGGCGAGCGGGTGGCCGTGGCGCATCACGCACACGTATTCGCCGTCGTAGAGGCGCACGCTTTCGAAGGCCACCACGCTGTCGGTCTGGGCGCGCGCGGTCAGGTCGGCCATCACCGCGGGGAAGTAGCCCACGGCCATGTCGGCGGATTCGTCGTCCAGCATGCTGCGCGGATCGCGCGTGGTGAGCGGCACCACGCGCACGGACACCCCGGGCGCCTCGCGCTCGATGATCTCCACCAGCGGCGGGATCAGCGTGGCGCCCGTGGCGTCGGCCATGGCCAGCACGAAGGTGGAACTGGCGGTGGCAGGGTCGAAATCCCCCGGCGCCAGCGACTGTTGCAATTGCGCCAAGGCCTGCCGCACCGGCGGCCACAGCGTGAGCGCCCGGGGCGTGGGCTGCACGCCCTGCCCGCTGCGCACCACCAGATCGTCGCCCAGCACCTCGCGCAGGCGCCGCAGCGCGTTGCTCACGGCCGGCTGGGTGAGCGACAGCTTGTGCGCCGCACGGGTGAGGTTGCGCTCGGTCATCACCTCGTCGAACACGCGCAGCAGGTTCAGGTCGAGCGAGCGGAAGTTGAGAGGCAGCATGTTGAACCATCACCTCAATGAATGACTGAGATTCAAAATATAAAGTGGAACAGCCATGGGGTAAACCCTAAGATTCACCCATTCGCCCGGCAATTTCGCCAAAAGCGTCTGAAAAGGGTCCTCATCATGGCAAATTTTGTACACATCGAATACCGCACCGAACACCCCGGCGTGCAGCGCGCAGAGCGCTTCGCCGCTTCCCTGAAGGGCGCTGCCGCCAGCCTGGACGGCGCACGGGGCGCATCCTCCCTCCTGCTGGCCGCCGTCGTGGCCGCCGTGCTGGTGGTCGCCAATCAAGTGGTCGACACCCGCGCCGAAGGCCACATGCTGGCCGCATGGATGGTCATGTGGGTGATCGCCTTCGCCGCGCTGGCCCTCCTGGCCGGTCCCGCCCGCCGTGCCAGCGCCGTGTTGCGCTCCGGCTACAAGGCCTGGGCCGAAGCCCGCCGCCGTGAAGCCGAAGACGAAAAGACCTGGAACGCCGCACTGTACGACGCCCGCATCATGGCCGACTTGAGCCGTGCCATGAACGGCATCGCCGTGGACAACATCCGCCGCTACTACTGAGATCGGCGGCCGGACCGGCCGCGAAGTCTCCCCATCAAGGGCGCCCCACCAGGCGCCCTTTTTCTTTTTCATGGCGCGCCGGATAAGGGCTGACCACCCCTTGCCAGCCACCGCTGGCGCCAGCGCTCCAGACCGTAATAGACGACAGGGGTGGTGTACAGCGTGAGCAACTGGCTGACCGCCAGCCCCCCCATGATGGCCAGGCCTAGCGGCTGCCGCAGCTCGGAGCCTTCGCCCGTGCCGAGCACCAGGGGCAGCGCGCCGAGCAGGCCTGCCAGATTGGTCATCAGGATCGGGCGCAGCCGCAGCGCCGCCGCATGGCGGATCGCCTGCTGCGGCGGCAACCCTTCGCGGCGCTGGGCGTCGAGCGCGAAGTCGATCATCAGGATGGCGTTCTTCATGACCACGCCGATGAGCAGAAACAGCCCCAGCAGCGCCATGAGGCTGAACGGGGTGTTGGTCAGCCACAACGCCAGCAGCGCGCCGACGCCCGCCGGCGGGACGGTGGAGAGGATCGTGAGCGGGTGTACCAGGCTCTCGTACAGCACCCCCAGCACCAGGTACACGGCCAGCACCACGCCGAGGATGAGCCAGGGCTGCGAGCGCACCGCGCTGGCCCGTGCCGCGTCTTCCCCGGACGGTGCCAGGTGCACCGAGGCGGGCAGCATGACGCGCGCCATCACGGCGTTGAGGGCACGCTGGCCCTGCTCCTGCGTCACGCCGGGGGCGAGGCTGTAGCCGATGTACATCGACGCGAACAGCGCGTCGTGCCACACCTGGTCCTCCGCCAGCCCGTAGCGCCATGTGGCAAAGGCGGTGAGCGACACGCGCGATCCGTTCGGGGTGAGCACCTGCATCTGCGCCAGCGATTGCGGCTGCGAAGTGAAGCGCGGGTCCACCTCCATCACCACGCGGTACTGGTTGAGCCGGTCGTACAGCGTAGTCACCTGGCGCTGGGCGTAGGAGTTGTTCAGCACGGACGCCACGGCCTGCATGTCCACCCCCAGCCGCTGCGCGGCCTCGCGGTCGATGTCCACCACCACCTGCTGCGCGCCACCGTCGCTCACGGCCTGCACGTCGGTGAATTCCGGTGCCTCGCCCATGGCCAGCGACACCTTCCGGGCCCAGGTGCGCAGCGAGCGCACTTCGCCCGAGCGCAGGATGACGGCCGTATCGGCCTCGCCGAACGACACGCCGCCGATCTGGATGTCCTGCTCGATGCTGGGGCTCAGCACCCCGCCCGGCACGGCTGGCGCCTTCTCGCGAAGCCGGTTGACCACGGCTTGCGTCGGCTCGCCGCCACGCTCCGCCGGGGGTTTGAGGCTGACGATGAAAAAACTGTTGGCGATGCTGCCGCTGCCGCCGCTGGTGCCGGCCACGTGGGCCACGGCCGGGTCGGCCAGCAGCAGGCGGCGGTAGGCCTCGATCTTCGGCTGCATCACCTGGAACGAAAAGCCATCGTCGCCGCGGATGAAAGCGTGGACGATGCCGGTGTCCTGACGCGGCATCATGATCTTGGGCAGCGACTGGTAGAGCCACACGTTCACGCCTACCACGGCCAGGAAGGCGAGCAGCACCACGAAGCTGTGGCGCAGCGCCCAGCCCAGGCTGCGGTCGTAGCCGTGGCGCAGGTCGGCCAGCATCGCTGCGCTGGCGGCCCCCACACGGGCGGCCCAGGCATGCCGCGCCTGTGCCTGGCGTGCGCTGCGCTGCCCGCGCAGCCCATAGGCGCACAGCACGGGCGTGAGCGTCAGGGACACCACCAGCGAGATCACCACCGCCGCCGCCAGCGTGATGGAGAACTCGCGGAACAGCCGCTGCACCACGCCGCCAATGAACAGGATCGAGACGAAGACCACCACGAGGGCGAGGGTCATCGCCACCAGCGTGAAACCCACCTCGCCCGCGCCGCGCAGCGCGGCACGCAACGGCGTCATGCCGCGTTCGATGTAGCGCTCCACGTTCTCCAGCACCACGATCGCGTCGTCCACCACCAGGCCGGCCGCCACGATGAGGGCCATGAGCGACAGGTTGTTGAGCGAAAAGCCCGCCAGGTACATCACCGTGAACGTGCCGATGAGCGACACCGGGATCGCCACGGTAGGAATGAGCGCCGTGCGCAGCCGCCCGAGAAAGGCCGCCACCACGGCCACCACCAGCGCCACCGAGAGTGCGAGCGTGAGATGGGCCTCGCGCAGCGTGGCCCGGATGCCCTGCGAACGCTCGACGACGATGTCCAGCCGCGCGCTCGCAGGCACCAGCGTGCGCAGATAGGGCAGCTGCGCACGGATCGCGTCCACGGTCGCCACCGTATTGGCGCCGGGCTGGCGCCGCACCTGCAGGATGACGGCATCGCGCTCGTTGTGGAAGCCGCTGCTGTAGCGGTTCTCGGTGGAGTCGGTCACCCGGGCCACGTCGGACAGGCGAACCGGGGCGTTCTCGGCCCAGCGCACCACGAGCGACTCGTAGTCGGCCGCGCGGGCGGGCGCGCCATCCAGCGCCAGAGGCCAGTGGCGAGCGCCTTCTTCCACCGCGCCCAGGGGCTGCACCGAGCCGGCCCGCACGATGGCCGACCGCACCTCGTCCAGCGACAGCCCCTGGTGCGCCAGGGCGCCCGGATCGAGCTGCACCCGCACCGCCGGCAGCGAGGCGCCCCCGACCGAGACATCGGACACACCCGGCACCTGCGCTATCTTCTGCGCCAGGATCGTGGAGGCGGCGTCGTACAGCGCCGAGGGCGCCAGGTCCGGCGACGACAGCGCCAGCACCACGATGGGCCGCTGGGACGACTGGATCTTGCGGAAGGTCGGGTTGCCCTTCATGCCCGCCGGCAACTGGCTGCGCACTGCGTTGATCGCCGCCTGCACGTCGCGCGCGGCCGCATCCAGGTCGCGGCCCAGCACGAACTCGAGCTTCACCTCTGTCGTGCCCTGGTTGCTGCTGGACGAGATGGCGGCCACGCCGGCAATCGCACCGAGGGCGCGCTCCAGCGGGGCGGCCACGGTGGCGGCCATGCTTTCGGGGCTGCCGCCGGGCAGGCTGGCGCTCACGCGGATGACGGGGTAGTCCACCTGCGGCAGCGCCGCCACGGGCAGCAGCCGCCAGGCCAGCAGGCCCATCAGCACCAGCGCCAGCGACAGCAGCGAGGTGGCCACCGGGCGGCGGATGCACAGGCGCGCCAGGTTCATGGCCCGCTGCCCGCCGTGCCGTCCTGCCAGGCCGCACGGCGGCGCGAGAGCCTCTGCCCCAGCCGGTCGAAATACAGATACACCACGGGGGTGGTGAAGAGCGTGAGCACCTGGCTGACCACCAGCCCGCCCACCATCACGATGCCCAGCGGCTGGCGCAACTCTGCGCCCGAGCCCTGTGCGAGCATGAGGGGCAGTGCGCCCACCAGGGCGGCCAGCGTCGTCATGAGGATGGGGCGCAGTCGCAGTAGCGCGGCACGCCGGATGGCCTCGTGCGCGGGCAGCCCGAGGCGACGCTGCGCATCCAGGGCGAAGTCCACCATCATGATCCCGTTCTTCTTGACCAGGCCGATGAGCAGCACGATGCCGATCACCGCGATCAGGTCCAGCGGGCGGCCGCTGACGAGCAGGGCCAGTAGCGCGCCGACGGTGGCCGAGGGCAGCGTGGAGAGGATGGTGATGGGGTGGATGGTGCTTTCGTAGAGCACCCCGAGCACGATGTACATGGTGACCACCGCGGCCAACACCAGCCACAGCGTGTTGGACAGCGATGCGCGGAACGCCTCGGCCGCGCCCTGAAAGCGCGTCTCGATCTGGGGCGGCAGGCCGGTGGCCGCAAGCTCCTGTTCGATGGCCGCCACGGCCGCCCCGAGCGAGTGGCCCGCGCCCAGGTTGAACGACACCGTGGCCGCCGGAAACTGGCCCTGCTGCAGGACCTGCAGCGGCGCGGGCTGCTGGGTGATGCGCGCCACGGCCGCCAGCGGCACGCTGCGCCCGGACGGCGTGGACACGAACGTGGTCTGCAACGCATCCAGCCCGCGTGCGTGGCGCGGATCGACCTCCAGCACCACTCTGTACTGGCTGGCCTGGGTGAACAGCGTGGCGATCTGCCGCTGCGCATAGGCGTTCTGCAAGGCGGTGGCGATGTCGGCCACGGTGAGGCCCAGGCGCGCAGCGGCGTCGCGGTCCACCTCCACATGCGCCTGCCGGCCCTGTTGTTGCAGATCGCTGGCCACATCCGCCAGTTCGGCGCGGGCGCGCAACCGCTCCACCAGACGTGGCACCCAGGTGTCGAGCAATGACGGGTCCGGCGTGGTGAGGGTGAACAGGTACTGCGTGCGGCTCACGCGGTCTTCGATGGAGAGTTCCTGCACCGGCTGGAACCAGGCTGTGATGCCGCCCACCTGGCGCGCGCGGGCGCGCAGGCTGTCCAGGATGGCGCGGGCACTGGCCTGCCGTTCTCCATGGGCGCGCAGGTTGATGAGCATGCGCCCGCTGGAGAGCGAGGCATTGCTGCCGTCCACCCCCACGAAGGACGAAAGGCTCGCCACATCCGGCTCCTGCAGCAGTGCGTCGGCCAGCGCCTGCTGGCGCTGCGACACCACGGTGAACGAGCTGTCGGGCGCCACCTCGGTCACCACCTGGACCACCCCGCTGTCCTGCACCGGAAAGAATCCCTTGGGCACTGCCAGGTAGAGCAGGACGGTGAGGACCAACGTGGCCAGCATCGCCAGCATCGTCAGGCCCTGGTGCGCGAGCACCGCGTCGATCGCGCGACCATAGCGTTCGAGCACGCGGTCCATGAAGCCCGTGCCATTGCCCTCGCCGGGCGGCGCGTGCAGGGGGGCCTTGAGCAGCCGAGCGCTCATCATCGGCGTGAGCGTGAGCGACACCAGCAGCGAGATTCCGATGGCCACGGCCAGCGTGAGTGCGAACTCGTGGAACAGCCGCCCGACCACGTCGCGCATGAACAGCAGCGGAATCAGCACGGCCACCAACGACACGGTGAGCGAGACCAAGGTGAACCCGATCTCCGACGCGCCCTTGAGCGCTGCCTGCAGCGGCGGCAGGCCCTGCTCTCGGTGGCGCGCAATGTTCTCCAGCATGACGATGGCATCGTCCACCACGAAGCCCGTGGCGATGGTGAGCGCCATCAGACTCAGGTTGTTGACCGAAAAGCCCAGCAGGTACATCACGCCGAAGGTGCCCACCAGCGACAGCGGCACCACCACGCCCGGAATGAAAGTGGCCGTGGCGCTGCGCAGGAACAGGAAGGTCACCAGCACGACCAGACCCACCGCGAACACCAGCTCGAGCTGCACGTCGCGCACCGAGGCGCGGATGCTCTGCGTGCGGTCGGTGAGGAGCACCACCTCCACGGCGGCGGGCAGGGTGGCGGTGAGTTGGGGCAGCAGGGCGCGCACCCGGTCGGCGACGTCGATCACGTTGGCACCCGGTTGCCGCTGCACGTTGAGCAGCACGGCCGGCTGCCGATCGGCCCATGCGGCCAGAAAGCGATCTTCCGGGCCGGATTCGACGGTGGCCACGTCGCCCAGGCGGATCGGAGCGCCCGGCGGCGCAGTGCCCGTGCCAGCGACGGTCGGGTTGGACGCCACCGTGCCAGTGGGGGTGCGCCAGGCGACGATGAGCCGGCGGTAGGCATCCGGCGAGGTGATCTGGTCGTTCGCGTCCAGCAAGGTGGTGCGGTACGGGCCGTCGAAGCTGCCCTTGGGCTGGTTGGCATTGGCGCCCGCGATCGCCCGGCGCACGTCTTCCATGCCCAGTTGCTGCGCCGCCAACGCCGTGGGGTTCACCCGCACGCGCAGGGCCGGGCGCTGACCGCCGGCCAGGCTCACCAGACCCACGCCCGACAGCTGCGCGAGCTTTTGCGCCATGCGCGTTTCCACGAGGTCGTGCACCTCGTGCAGCGGCAGGCTCGTCGAGGTGATGGCCAGGGTGAGGATGGGCGCGTCGGCCGGGTTCACCTTGCGGTAGATCGGCGGTGCAGGCAGGTCGGCGGGCAGCAGGCTGGCCGCGGTGTTGAGCGCGGACTGCACGTTCTGCTCGCCCACGGCCAGGTCCGCGTCCAGCATGAACTGCAGCGTGATGACCGAGGCACCGCTGGAGCTGGTGGACGACATTTGCCGCAGGCCCGGGATCTGCCCGAGCCGGCGCTCCAGCGGTGCGGTGATGGCGCGGGCCGTGACATCCGGGCTGGCGCCGGGCTGGAAGGTGAACACCTGGATGACGGGGTAGTCCACCTGCGGCAGCGCCGCCACCGGCAGCAGGCGCCAGGCGATCGCCCCTGCGATGAGCAGCGCCAGCATGAGCAGCAGCGTCGCCACCGGGCGCAGGATGAACGCGCGCGAGAGATTCATGGCAGCGGCGGCACCAGGGCGACGGTCGGGTGGGCGTTGCGGGACATCGCCATCAGCGCGCGGTGCTGGCGGGGGTGGAGGCGGGTTGCGCCGCGCTGGAGGCCGCGGCGGCCTGCGCCTTCGCGCGCTGCTGCAACTGCTGCGCGGTCCGGGGGGGCTCGCCATCCACCACCTGCGCCACGTCGATGCCGTCCCGCAGGCGATCCAGCCCTTCCAGCACGACGGAATCGCCTTCGGCCAGGCCCTGGGTCACGACCAGGCGCTCGCCATCGCTGGCACCCAGCGCCACGCGGCGCAGCACGGCTTTACCGTCCCGCACGGTGTACACGTAGGGGCCCTGGCTGCCGTGCTGAACCGCATCGGCCGGCACGACGAGGGCGTTCTCCAGCGTGCGCACTTTCAGCCGCACGTTGACGAACTGGTTGGGAAAGAGCGCGTCGTCGGCATTGTCGAACTGGGCCTTGAGCCGCAAGGTGCCGGTGGCCGTGTCGATCTGGTTGTCCAGGGTGGTCAGCCGGCCGGTACCCAGCAGGGCGGCTTCGGCACGGTCCCAGGCCTGCACCACCAGGGGCCGTGCGCCGTGTGCGCCGGCACGCACGGCCGGCAGCTGGGTTTCGGGAATGGCGAACAGCACCGTGATGGGGTGCGTCTGCGTGATGGACACCAGGCCCTGGGCATCGGCCGTCGCGACCAGATTGCCCGCATCGACCCGCCTCATGCCCAGGCGGCCGGCCACCGGGGCCTCGATCCGCGTGTACGACAGCTGCAACTGGGCCTCCTGCACCTGGGCGCGCACGGTCGCCAGGCTGCCGCGCAGTTGGGCCACCAGGGCTTCCTGGGTTTCCAGCTGCTGCCGCGCGATGGAGTCCTGCTGCAGCAGCGTGCGGTAGCGCGCCACGTCGCGCTCCGCGCTCTGCAGCTGCGCCTGCATCTGCTGCTGCAGGCCCTCGGCCTGTGCCAGTTTCACGCGAAAGGGCGCGGGGTCGATCTCGGCCAGCACTTGACCACGCCGCACCTCTTGGCCCTCCTGGAACAGCACGCGCGCCAACTGGCCGTCCACGCGGCTGCGCACGGTCACGCTTTGCAGCGCAGTCACGGTGCCGATGGCCTTGATCTGCTCGTCCATGGCCTGCCGCTGCACACCCACGAGGCGCACCGGAATGGGACCGCTCCAGGGGCTGGGCCCTGTCTCCTGCAGCGCAGGCTGGCGCCACATGAGATACCACGCCACCCAGGCCAGCAACACCAGCATCACGCAGCCCAGCAGCCGCAGCCAGAGACGGCGTGTGGATGCCGCCGGCATCCGCTCAGAAACCATTTCAACCATGTCGGGCCCGTTGAGGGGGAGAAGAGTGCCAGCGCCGCGGGCGCAGGAAGCGGGTGCGCAACCCGGCGAACCGGGCGGCGCAGTGGCATTTTCGGCCCCATGCGAAGACGGGGCGGTGGGGACGTGTGCTGCGGTGCCAGGTCGGGATTGGCCGCCTGCGAATTTAGCCGAAAGAACGGTCTAAATGATAATGACTTTTAATTGGAAGGTGATCTGTGCCACCACGAAAAAGCGCCCGGGCCGCTGTGCGGACCGGGCGCTCGGGGTCGAACGGCCAATCGGCGGCATCACGCCACCGAATCCCGTGCGTGCCTGTGCGTGAAGGGATCAGCCAGCCAGGCGCTTTTCCAGCGCGGCCTTCGTGTCCAGCAACGCGGCAGGCAGGTGGTAGGCCAGTTGATCGAAATGGGCCGTGTGCAGCTTCAGCTCGTCGGCCCAGGCGGCGGCATCGATGCGGGTGACCATGTCGAACTGGGCCGGGGTGAATTCGATGCCCTTCCAGTTGATCTCGCCGTACTGGGGGGCGGTGCCGATCGGCGTGTCCTGGCCGCTGGCCTGGCCTTCGATGCGGTCGATCATCCACTTGAGCACGCGCATGTTGTCGCCATAGCCGGGCCAGACGAACTTGCCGTCGTCGCCCTTGCGGAACCAGTTGGTGGTGTAGATCTTCGGCTGTTGTGCGCCGGCGGCCGCGATTTTCTCGCCCATGTTCAGCCAGTGCTGGAAGTAGTCGCTCATGTTGTAGCCCATGAAGGGCAGCATCGCGAACGGGTCGCGGCGCACCACGCCCTGCTGGCCGGCGGCGGCGGCAGTGGTCTCCGAGCCCATGGTGGCGGCCATGTAGACGCCTTCCGTCCAGTTGCGGGCTTCGGTCACCAGCGGTACGGTGGTGGAGCGGCGGCCACCGAAGATGAACGCGTCGATCTTCACGCCCTTGGGGTCGTCCCAGGCTTCGTCGAGCGCGGGGTTGTTGGTGGCAGCCACGGTGAAGCGCGCGTTGGGGTGGGCGGCCTTGGCGCCGGTTTCCTTGGCGATCTGGGGCGTCCAGTCCTTGCCTTGCCAGTCGATCAGGTGGTCGGGCAGCTTGCCGGTGTCCTTTTCCATGCCTTCCCACCACACGTCGCCGTCGTCGGTCAGCGCGACGTTCGTGAAGATCACGTTCTTGTCCAGGCTGGCCATGCAGTTGGGGTTGGTGTGGTAATTCGTGCCCGGGGCCACGCCGAAATAGCCGGCTTCGGGGTTGATGGCGCGCAGGCTGCCATCGGCCTGGGGCTTGATCCAGGCGATGTCGTCGCCGATGGTGGTGACCTTCCAGCCTTCGAACGCCTTGGGCGGCACCAGCATGGAGAAGTTGGTCTTGCCGCAGGCGCTCGGGAAGGCGGCGGCCACGTGGTACTTCTTGCCTTCGGGGTTCGAGACACCCAGGATCAGCATGTGCTCAGCCAGCCAGCCCTGGTCACGGCCCATGGTGGAAGCGATGCGCAGCGCGAAGCACTTCTTGCCCAGCAGCGCGTTGCCGCCGTAGCCCGAGCCATACGACCAGATCTCGCGCGTTTCGGGGTAGTGCACGATGTATTTGGTCTTGTTGCATGGCCAGGACACGTCCTTCTGGCCGGCTTGCAGTGGGGCGCCCACGGTGTGCACGCAGGGCACGAAGTCGCCTTCCATGCCCAGCACGTCGTACACGGCACGGCCCATGCGGGTCATGATCTTCATGTTCACGGCGACGTAGGGGCTGTCGGACAGCTCGATGCCCACGTGTGCGATGGGCGAGCCCAGCGGGCCCATGCTGAACGGCACCACGTACATGGTGCGGCCCTTCATGCAGCCGTCGAACAGCGGCTGCAGCGTGGCACGCATCTCGGCCGGTGCCATCCAGTTGTTGGTAGGGCCGGCATCTTCCTTCTGGGCGGAGCAGATGTAGGTGCGGTCTTCCACACGGGCCACGTCGCTCGGGTCGGACCAGGCAAGGTAGCTGCCGGGGCGCTTGGCGGGATTGAGTTTCTGGAACGTGCCGGCATCGACCAGTTGCTGGCAGAGGCGGTCGTACTCTTCCTGGGAACCGTCGCACCAGTAGATGGTGTCGGGCTTGCAGAGGACGGCCATGTCGGCCACCCAGGCGAGCAGGCGGGCGTTTTTGACGTAGGCGGGGGCTTTGAGATCCAGGCCTTGCATGGTGGGTGCGTTCATCGGGAGCTTCCTGAAGTTGAAAAACAGTTTTTTCAAAGGAAGCTGCCGACGAGCGGCGCGACGTGGGGGCCTGCGCATGGGTCTTCTGAGCGCTGCCTTTGAAAAAACGGCTGGATGCTCAGTCGGCGGGCGGGGAGTGCGGCGAGAGCTGCAGGGTCCGCGGGTCGGCTGGGATGACGATTTTATGAATCCCACCCGCGCCTGTCTGTCAGACAGGCATTACTTTCATGCAAAAAAGGCATGGGGTTATGTGGATGGTGAGCATGATCTGGACTGCCATGTCGCTGCCGGGACAATTTTCCGTAGTCGCCTGCTTGCATGCCCTGCGGATTTCTCCGAAAGTTCAATTACCGCCCGGCAGGTAAAAAATGGATTGCAGTGTTTTGGCCGTGGCGAGATTCCATGCCACACAAGGAGATATATGGACTTCCAGACCTTGCAACTCGCGGTGCAGGACCGCATCGCCGTCGTGACGCTGAACCGGCCACCGGTCAATGCCCAGAACGCGGAGCTGCGTGCCGAGATCACGCAGGTATTCGATGAATTGTCGGATCGGGAGGACGTCTCGGTCGTGGTGCTGACCGGCGCAGGCAAAGTTTTTTCCGCAGGTGCCGACATCCGCGAGCGCCCCAACCTCGGTGCGACCGCGGGCGCTTACGGCCGCCACAACCGGCTGGTGCGTGAATCGTTCTACGCCGTCGTCGAATGCTCCAAGCCCGTCATCGCGGCCATCAACGGGCCTGCCATGGGTGCGGGCTTCGGTCTGGTGATGGCCTCCGACATCTGGGTGGCTTCCGAGGACTGCTATGTGTCGATGCCTGAGATCAACGTCGGGCTCGCAGGGGGCGTGACTTTCCTGCAGGAGGTGTTCGGCCGTTCACGCGCACGTCGCATGTTCTTCACCGGCATGAAGGTCAGTGGCGCCGAACTCTATCGCCTGGGCCTGGTGGAGGCCTGCCTGCCTGCCGAGGAACTGATGCCCTACGCGATGGACCTGGCGCGCGAGATCGCATCCAAGAGCCCCATTGCGCTGCGACTGGCCAAGGAGGCTGCACGACTGACGCAGCTGATGCCATCGCGCGATGCCTATCGCTACGAGCAGGGCAACACCGTCGCGTTGTCCAAGACGGAGGATGCCAAGGAGGCCCAGCGCGCCTTCCTGGAAAAGCGCGCTCCGGTTTACGTGGGCCGCTGACGGGCACAGAGAGCAGCCGGGCCTGTGCCCAGGACGCTGCTGCAAAATGGAGGCTGCACGACACCATCCCCATCGCAGCGATGCGAGGGGTTTGTGGCACCGGGGTGGCGCCGATCCGCCGCCCGGCCGGGTGCCAGAACTACAAAAGAGAGGAGGCCTCCCCCTATGGCAAACCGTCCAGCCGCTTCGGCGAACGACCCCGTCGACTCTGCGCCCACGACCCGCTCCGACACCCGGCAGGAGCAACTCATCGACATTGCATGCCGCCTGTTTGCGCAGCGCGGGTACGAGGGCACTTCGCTGCGTGACATCGCCGAAGAGGCCAAGATCACCAAGGCGGCGCTGTACTACCACTTCCCCAACAAGGAAGCGCTCTACGAGCGCATCGTGCTGGAATCCATGCAGGCGCTGGTGGACTCCGTGCGCGAGGCAATGGCCGGGGGCGCCACGCCGGTCGACAAGGTGCGGTTGTTCATGCAGTCGTCGGCCGACTTCCTCGACCGCAGCCGCCATTCCTGGATCGCTGGCTCCAACGCCTTCTGGTCCGGCAGCGCGGTTGACCCGCGTGCCATGGCCGTCTATCTGCGCGACGAGTACGAACACCTGCTGCGCGACAGCATCGCGCAGGCCACCGCTGCAGGGCAGTTCCGCGCGGTGGACCCGGCCATGGCCGGGCGCATGCTGCTGTCCATGCTGAACCACATCGCGCGGTGGCATGTGCCTGGAGGGCGCCTCACCACCCGGCAGGTGATCGAGCAGTACCTCGACATGGCGTTCGGCGGCCTGCTGCAGTAGCGCGCGCCACCTTTCCTCGGGCGCCATTCCAAGCCGCTCCGGTCTGTGCCGGGGCGGCTTGTTCGTTTCTGGCCTTCCTGGCACGCGGCGCGGGTTTTCCCTGTTCATTAACTTGCCGGCCGTTTAGTAGACTTTTCGCAGGAGTCTACCCATGCGCACTGACCGCCGCCATTTCCTCTTGTTGCCCTGGAGTGCAGGCCTGGCCTGTGCCCAAGCGCGGGCGCAAGGCGTGGTGGGCGCTGAGGGACTGGTGGGGGCCAGGCCCGTCCAGATCGTCGTCCCCTATGCCGCTGGAGGCCTGACGGACAACCTGGCACGCCCAATCGCGTCGGCCCTCTCGGCGCGGTGGTCCCGGCCGGTGGTGGTCGACAACCGCAACGGCGGGGGCGGCACCATCGGTACGGCGGTGGTGGCGCGCGCGCCGGGCGATGGCCATACGCTGCTGCTCACGGCATTCGGCTACATCGCCAATCCGCTGTTGATGAGACAGCTGCCTTACGATCCGCGCGCCCTGACTCCCCTCGCCATGGTGGGCGACACGCCCAGCGTCTTGTACGTGAGCACGCGCCTGCCCGTCACGTCGGTGGCTGAGTTGGTGGCGTACGGCAAAGCACACCCGGGCAAGCTGGTGTTCGCTTCGTCCGGCAATGGGTCCAGTCCGCACATCGCCGCAGAACTGCTGGCGTCCCTCACGGGCATGGACATCGTGCATGTGCCTTACCGCGGCAATGGGCCCGCGCTGAACGATCTGCTGGGCGGGCAAGTGCATGCCATGTTCGATTCGGTGGCGTCGTTCTCCCATGTGCGCAGCGGACGGCTGCGGGCACTGGGCGTTGCGAGCACCGCCCCGCTGGCCCGGGCGCCCGAACTGTTGCCCATTGCCCAGTCCGGCGTGCCGGAGCTGGCCCATTTCACCGCAGGGGGCTGGTTCGGCTTTTTCCTGCCGGCATCCACTGCGCCGGCACTGCAGCGATGGCTGCATGCCGAGTTGCGCCAGGTTCTGAAGCAGCCCGCCGTGCGCGAGGCCGTGGAGCGTGCCGGTGTCGAGCCCCGCAACCTAGAGCTGGAGGCCTTTGCGGCTTACCTGCGCGCGGAGAGCGAGCGCTGGGCCCCCGTTTTCCGTGAACGCAACATCCAACTGGACTGATGCGTGCCGTGGCTTCCACCCCGCCTGCGCGCGCAGCCGCCACGCCGCGGCACTCCACCGGCACCCGCCCTGACGGCCGCACCGTGGTCCAGGGCTGTGGCTTCCTTCTTTCCTGCAACGAACCGGGGCTAGCGCCCCAGCACTTCCAAGCACCATGACGATCCCCAACCCTTCATCGCACACCCTCGACCCCTACGATGCCTTCCGCGAGGAACTGCGCCAGTTCGCCAAGTCCGAATGCCCGCCGGCCCTGAAGGAGGTCGTTCGCACCAACCAGAAGGTCACGCGCAACGAGTACCGCATCTGGCAGGAAAAGCTCTTCGCGCGCGGCTGGGGCGCGCCCAACTGGCCGGTGGAGTACGGCGGCACGGGCTGGGACCTGCAGCAGCGCTACTTGTTCGAGGAGGTCACCGCGCAGGCCGACTGCCCGCCCCAGTACCACCACGGTCTGGGCCACATCGGCCCGGTGATCATGCACTTCGGAACGCCCGAGCAGAAGGCGCGCTTTCTGCCGCGCATCCTGGACGGCAGCGAGTGGTGGTGCCAGGGCTACTCCGAGCCTGGTGCGGGCTCGGACCTGGCGTCGCTCAAGACGGCGGCGGTGCGCGATGGCGACCACTACGTGATCAACGGGCAGAAGATCTGGACCTCGCACGCGCAGGAGGCCGACATGATGTACACGCTGGTGCGCACGTCGAACGAGGGGCGCAAGCAGGCCGGCATTTCGCTGCTGCTCGTGCCCATGGACACGCCGGGCATCGAGGTGCGGCCCATCCCCACGATCGACCATTGGCACCACGTCAACGAGGTGTTCCTCAACGACGTGCGCGTGCCTTGCGCCAACCTCCTGGGCGTGGAGGGCGAGGGTTGGAAGTGCGCCAAGTTCCTGCTTGACCGTGAGCGGCTTTCGCCCGCGACGGTGCCGCGCCTGGCCCGCCTGGCCGGGCAGGTCGGGGAGCTGCTGCGCGCGCGCGGCGCTGGCGGATCGGCGCCCAGCGCGAGCCAGCATGTGCTGCTCGAACGCCTGTACCTGGCCCAGGCCGGCGTGGCGGGCGCGCGCGAGATGCTGCTCAGCGCGATCCAGGAGGAGATGCAGGGCACGTTGGCAGCCTCGAAATCGTCGGCGCTCAAGCTCTATTGCTCGGACCTGTCCCAGCAGCTCATCGGCATGGCGCTGGACATCGCCGGTCCCGAGTACGCCGCACGCCTGGTCGATACCGTCGCGGCCACGGGTCAGGAGGTGGCAAGCGATGCGGACGACCCCCTGCGCCAGCTCATCCACACCTACCTGTTCTACCGCTCGCGCACCATCGCCGGGGGCACCAGCGAAGTGCAGAAGAACGTGATCGCCCGCGACCTTTTCGGAGCCTGACCCATGACATTCCACGCGACGCCGATGTTTCCCGGCGACCTCTATGACACCACCGCCCGCGTGGCCGCTGCGGCGCCCGTGACCGAGACCTTCGAATCCCAGGAGCCCAGCGAGACCTGGAGCCAATTCCTGCAACTGGGCTGGCAGGGGGTGCTGATCGACGAGGCGCACGACGGCGCCGGCGCCTCGCTGGGCGACGTGGCCGCCATCGCCGAAGCCGCGGGCCGGCATGCCCTGGCGCAGCCCCTGGCCGCACGGTGTGCCGTGGTGCCCCTGCTGCTGGCCGGCCTGCCAGGCGCCAGCGACGTGCTGCGGGCCATGGCTGCGGGCGAGGCCTCGGTCTGCCCCGTGCTGGACACGGGCCAGGTGCCCCTGGCTGCCGTGCGCGATGGCGATCGCCTCACGCTCAACGGCCGCCTGCATGGCGCCGACCTGACCGAGCCCGCCACACACTTCGTGTTCGTCGCCACGCAGGACGATGGCCTGCCGCTGCTGGTGCTGGCACCGCGCGATGCCGTGCCGGGCCACGCCAGCACCTGGCTGGGCATCGACGGGCGCCAGACGGCCGACATCGCCCTGGCCGGCGTTACGCTGGCGGCATCGAGCGTGCTGGCGCAGGGCGAGGGCGTGCACACCCGCGTGGAGCGCGCCAGCGCGGTCGGCGGCCTGCTGGCCTGCGCCCAGACCGTGGGCGCCATCGGCGCGATGATCGAGCAGACCATCGAGTACCTCACCACGCGCGTGCAGTTCGGCGTGGCGCTGGCCACCTTCCAGGCGCTGCGCCACCGCGTGGTGGAGATGTATGTGGCCTACGAGAACGTGCGCGGCATGGTGCGCCGGCAGGTGCTGGACCTGTGCGAGGGCCCCGCCAGCGGCTCGCCGCGCGACATCGCGCTGGTCAAGCTCTACCTGTCGGTCACGGGGCGCCAAGTGGCCGAGTCCGCGATCCAGCTGCACGGGGGCATCGGCATGTCGCGTGAACTGCCCGCGGCGCGCCTGGCCATGCACGCACTGGCCTGCAGCCTGCAGTGGGGCGATCGCTTCGCGCACCTGGACCGCCTGGCGCGGCCCGCGCTGCACTGAGCCGCCCCGGCCGCAGCCACCCTCTCGAACCGACCAGACAGAGACCCCCGTACAGAAGGACGCTTTCCCATGCATTCGTTGCACCCGCTGTTCCACCCCACGTCGGTCGCCCTGGTGGGCGCCTCGTCGGACCCCGAACGCATCGGCGGCAGGCCGCTGCGTTTCATGCTCGAAGGGGGCTTCGAGGCGCCACTGTACCCCGTCAACCGCAGCGGCGACACCATCCAGGGCCTGCCGGCCTACGCCAGCGTGCGCGACATCCCGCACCCCGTGGACCACGCCATCATCTGCGTGCCCGTGGCGGGCGTGGAGGCGGCGGTGCGAGACAGCATCGCCCAGGGCGTGAAGGCTATCCAGGTGCTCACGGCCGGGTTCGCCGAGGTGGACGCCGAGGGTCGCGCGCTGCAGGACCGCATCGTGGGCCTGTGCCGCGAAGCCGGGGTGCGCATGGTCGGTCCCAACTCCCTGGGCCTGCTGAACGTGCCCACGCGCTTCTTCGCCACCTTCTCCACGGCGCTCAATGGCTTGAAGCCGCGCCCCGGCCCCATTGCCCTGGCCACCCAGAGCGGTGCCTTCGGTTCGGCCGCCTACGGCGCGGCATCGTTGCGCGGACTGGGCTTCAGCAAGATCGTGGCCACGGGCAACGAGGCGGACGTGGATGTCGCCGAGTGCATCGACTACCTCGTGGACGACCCCGATACGCGCGTCATCTGCGCGGCGCTCGAGTCCTGCCGCGATGGCGATCGCCTGCGCGCCGCTCTGCTCAAGGCCGCGCATGCCGGCAAGCCCGTGGTCATCATGAAAGTGGGGCGCACGGAGCTGGGTGCGGCCGCCGCATCCACGCACACCGGCTCGCTGGCCGGCGACGACGCGGTGTACGACACGGTGTTCGAGGAGTGCGGCGCCTGGCGCGCCGCTTCGATCGAGGAGATGCTCGACATCGCCTACCTGCACTCCACCGCGGGCCGGCTGCCGCAGAACACCGATGTCGGCGTGGTTACCGGCTCGGGCGGCATCGGCATCCTGATGGCCGACGACGCGGGCGAGCGCGGGCTGCAGCTGTCGCCGCTGCCGGCCGCCGCGCGGGCCGCGGCGCTGGATCTGCTGCCGTTCGCCGTGGCCAGCAACCCGCTGGACATGACGGCGCAGGTGACCGCCGTGCCGCAGGGCGTGCCGCGCACCGTGGCACTGATGCTGGACCAGGCCGACTACGGCACCGTGTTCGCCTACCTGGCGCATGTGGGCCTATCGCCACAGCGCTTCGCGGCCACGCAGGCCGAGCTGATCGCGCTCAAGCAGCGCCATCCGCACCGGCTGCTGGTGCTCGTCATGCTCTCGCGGCCCGAGGTGAATGCGGCGCTGGAACAGCATGGCATCGCCGTGTTCGAAGACCCATCGCGCGCTGTGCAGGCCGTGGCGGCGCTGGCCCACGCGCACCAGCGCCGGAGCACCCTGCACCTGCCGCCCCCACCGACCGGGCCTTCCGCACCACTGGGGAACGTGGCCACCGAAGACGGCGCCAAACGTGCGCTGGCGGCCGCGGGCCTGCCCGTGCTGCCCGAGCGGATCTGCCGCAGCGCCACGGAGGCTGCCGAGGCGGCCTCCGCCATGGGCTACCCCGTGGTGGCCAAGATCGTCTCGCCCGACATCGTGCACAAGACCGAAGTGGGGGGCGTGCTGCTGAACCTGCCCGACGCGCAGGCCGTGGCCGAAGGCTTTGCCACGCTGATGCAGCGCGCGCAATCGGCCCGGCCCGATGCCCGGCTCGATGGCGTGTTGGTGGCGCCCATGCTGAAGGGCGGCGTGGAACTGATCGCCGGCATCCACCGGGACCCGACCTTCGGACCCATGGTGATGTTCGGCTCGGGCGGCACGGCCGTGGAGCTTTTCAAGGACGTGGCTTTTGCGTCGGCACCGCTCACGCCGCAGCGGGCCCGGGCGCTGATGGAGCGCGTGCGCTCCACACAGTTGCTGCGTGGCTGGCGCGGCGGTCCGCAGTACGACGAACAGGCCCTGGCCGACGCGCTGTGCAGGCTGTCGGAGTTCGCCTTCTCGCATGCCGATCAGATCGAGAGCATCGACATCAACCCGCTGGTGGTGCGGGTGCAGGGCGCCGCCTGCCTGGATGCTGTGATCGCCGTGCGCGCTCCCGCGCCAGGGGACTCCCATGGTACCCATTGAAGCGCGCCTGACGGCGCTGGAGGCCGGGTGGCAAGCTCTGGCCGACAAGGATGCCATCCGCGAATGCCTGTACCGCTACAGCCGGGGCATCGACCGCTGCGATGCGGAGGCCCTGCGCAGCGCCTACTGGCCCGACGCTACCGACCGCCACGGCCCCTACCAGGGCAGTGCGGAGGGATTCATCGACTGGGCCCTGGACAAGCTGCCGGGGGGCGGCCGGATGGTGCACCTGCTGGGCAATATCGCGATCGAACTGCGGGGCGAGCAGGCCGCGGTGGAGAGCTACTTCCAGGCCTTCCAGACGGGTACCAGCGCCCAGGGGGAGGCCGCCGAGACCTTTCTGTGCGGCCGCTACATCGACCGCTTCGAACGCCGCTCGGGCCAATGGCGCGTGGCGGCCCGCACCGTGGTCTACGACTGGATCCGCGAGGCGCCCGCCGCTCCGGGCACCGATGCGCAGCGCTTCGGCGTGCGCATGCCTGTGGGCGCGCACAAGCCGGCGGATGCATGGTATGCACTGCTGTCTGGATTACCCGATGGGTAATTTCGACGCCTGATTTTCGTTGGGCTTCAATAATGGCCTGGATGAATAATCCGGGCCATTGGCGCTGGATTTTTTGGATTTCCGGATGGGTTTCTTTGATGGTCGGTGAATACCCCTAATCGATCGGTGCATACCCTGCAATTGCTATGTAGGTCATTGAAATCAATAGGATTTTTTCTTACCATTTTTTAACCGGTCGACAGGTAATTAATGGTTTTGCTGTGGGTGGCCGGTCATGTGCCACCCTTGGCGGGTGGCGATTCATATTGCTGCGTGAGGAGACATTCGATGTCGGAAATATTCAACAAAACAGCCGGCCGCATTCGCCGGGGCATCCAAAGCACGCCATCACGCGTGCTAGTGGGCGCCATGGCCGCCTGGGCCTGTGGCCAAGCGCCGGCGTGGGCGCAACAGGCGCAGAAAGAAGAGCTGCGCCAGATCACCACGCCCGCGGGCGGCATGGCCGCCGCCGCATCCAGCGTGACCCTTTATGGACTGATCGACACCAGCATCGCCTATGCCTCCGGCGCGGGCGGGCGCATCACCAAGCTGGACAGCGGGCACATGAATGGATCGCGGTTCGGTTTCCGGGGCTCCGAAGACCTGGGCGGCGGGCTGCGTGCCAATTTCTGGCTGGAGGCGGGCATCAACTCCGACACGGGTGGCTCGGGGCAGAACCAGGGCGCAGGTGCCAAGTTCTTCGGCCGAGGTTCCCTGGTCAGCCTCACGGGCGACTTCGGCGAGGTGCGGCTGGGCCGCACGGTGACCACGATCAGCTCCGAGGCGCAGGCCGTGGGCGATGCCTTCGGTTTGGGGGGCGCCGGCAACCTGCAGGGCATCCAGCCGGCCACAGGCCGCGCGAACAACACGGTCTGGTATCAGTCGCCGTCGTTGTCCGGATTCATCGGCAAGTTCTCGTACTCCTTCGGCGAGCGCACCAGTGCCACGGGCGGCACCCAGGCCGCCAACCAGGCCGCTGTCGCGTTGTTCTATTCCGGCCAGGCGCTCAGCGGAGCGGTGGCATACACCACCTTGCGCCATCCCACGGACCTGAGCACGGTGCGCTGGCTCAACTCCAGCCTGGCCTACAACTTCGGCGGCTTCAAGCTGTTCGGCTCGTTCGCGACGTTCAAGAACCCCGGCGCCGACCTCAGCCCGGCCGTGCATGCCGCACTCGATGGCAATGTGCAGTTGGCGGGCATTCCGACCGTGGGCTACTACGCCGGGCAGGACGACCGCAGCGCCTCTCTGGGCGTGGCGGTACCGTTCGGGGCCAGCACGGTGCTCGCGCAGGTCGTCAAGGTGGATGACCGCGGCCCGCTGAACCGCGATGCCACGCAGTTCGGCGTGGCCTATCTGTATGCCCTGTCCAAGCGCACCACGCTGTATGCGGACTATGGCAAGGTGAAGAACCGCAACGGTGCAGGCTACGCGCTGACGGGCGCGACGTCGCAGGCTGGTCTCGGTGACGGCGGCAACAGCGATGCCGTGCACGTGGGCGTGCGCCACGCCTTCTGAAACCCGCGGTCGCGGGCAGGCCCACCTGGTGGGGACGGGGCCTGACCTGATGGCGCGCGGAGCAGCAGCAGTCCAAGGGCACCGGCCGCGTTGCAGCGCGGGTCGGCTGCCGGGTACCAAGCTCTGGAAGGCGCGGTGCGCAGGCTCGACGGGCCTGCGCACCGCGCCCGCAGGCGTTTCAGCCGGCGGCGGGCCGGCCCCAGCCGCCCATGGGCAGCGAGCCCATGAGCGTGTGCGCCAGGCCGCCGTCCACCAGCAATTCGGCGCCATGCACGTAGGCCGCGTCGGGGCCCAGGAGGAAGGCGGCCACGCTTGCCATGTCATCGGCTTCGGCCAGTCGCCGCAGGGGCACGCGCGCCTCGCGCAGCATGCGGGCCTCGGGGTCGGCATAGGCTGTCGCCGTGCCCGGCGTGAGCGTCAGCCCGGGCGAGAGCGCGTTCACGCGGATGCCCTCGGGGCCCCACTCGGCAGCCATCTGGCGCATCAGCATGAGCGCGGCGGCCTTGCTGGCGCTGTAGGCGCCCAGCGGCGGCGTCGGATGGCTGCCCGAGATCGAAGTGATGAACAGCACGGTGCCGCGCGCGGCTTTCAGCGCCGGGTAGGCGGCCTGGGCCAGGAGCAGCGGCGCGCGCGTGTTGACGGCGAAGACGCGGTCCCAGGTAGCCGGGTCGTAAGTGGCCAGCGGGCCCGGCGCCGCGAAACCCGCGTTGCTGACCACGGCGTCCAGGCCCCCGAAGGCCTTCACTGCCTGAGCGCACAGGTGAGCCGGAAAAGCCGCGTCGGCCAAGTCGCCGCCCAGCACGAGCGCGGTGCCGCCGAGTTGCCGGATCTCGGCCGCCAGGGGCTCCAACTCGGCCAGATGTTGGTCTGCCAGCGCGATGCGGGCGCCGCCGTGGGGCGCCGCGTCCCGCGCCAGACGCAGTGCGATGGCGCGGCCGATGCCCCGCGCGGCGCCGGTGATGATGCAGCGGTTCATGCGGCCTCCGCTGGCGTGGTAACGCCGGGCTGGCCGATGGAAGGGAAAGGAAGGTGTGCCATGGGGTTCAAGGGGTGGAATGAAGGCTTGCGGGAAGGAAAGCGGTCCGCCGCGCGGGCCCGTGCCCGTGTCGCGCGCAGGGCTGCCGGCGGTGGCGCGGGGCCGCACAATGGGCCGGCCATGCCATGCACCCGCCGCGTCGTCTCCGGAGCTTTCCCATGCCCGCCAGTACGGTGAAGTCCGCCACCCGGGTGCTGCAGGTGCTGGAATACTTCGCGCAGGTGCGCACGCCCCTGCCGCTCAAGCGCATCAGCGAGGCGCTGGGCTACCCCCAGTCGAGCACCACGGTGCTGCTCAAGAACCTCATCGCCATGGGCTACCTGCGCTATGACCGCACCGAGCGCCTGTACTTCCCCACGCCGCGGGTCACTTCGCTGGGCGACTGGATCTCGCAGGCGCTGTTCGGGCAGGGCCGCATCTTCGAACTGATGCACGACCTGCACGGCGCCACGGGCGAGACGGTGTCCATCGCCATGCTCAACGACATCTATGTGCAGTACATCCGCGTCATCCAGTCCACGCATGCCATCCGCTTTCACACCGACGAGGGCAGCCTGCGCCCGCTGACCCGTTCGGCCGTGGGCTGGCTGCTGCTCACCGACCGCACCGATGCGGAGGTGGAAAAGCTCGTGCACCGCGCCAACATTGCCGTGCAAGGGCGCGAAGACCGGGTGCCGCTGGAGACCCATCGCCCCCGAGGTGGCCGGCGCCCGGCTGCGCAAGGCGCTCTACCTGGAGAACCTGCCGCTGCTGGGCGGCGCCACCATCGGCGTGGTGCTGCCCTGGCGTGTGCAGGGCCGCCTCGTGGTGCTGGGCATGGGTGGCACCATCGAGCGCATGCGGCCCCACCGGGCGCGCTACACCGCGCTCATGCGGCGGCTGGCCCTGCAGCTGGAGCAACCGCAGCCCGGGCCGGGCCGCGCATAGCGCACTCATTGGGCGGGGCGGCGCGGGCGGTCAGCCCGCCACCGCTGCTTCGGCCGGGGCTTCCTGGCCCGTGTGCGGCACCGGCCGCGTCAGGGTTGGGCGCTGGAAGGTGAAGTTGCGGTAGCCGTCCTGCGCGGCGGCCGCGCAGTGCTCGCGGTACTTGGCGAAGCCTCCGGTGAACAGCGTGAGGCCCTGCGGCTTGTCCTTCACGTTGGCGCCCACGTACCAGGTCTTGGCCTTGAGCAGCAGCGAGCGCTGCGACAGCGTGTAGACCAGGTCCATCCAGCCCTGCTCGGCCTGGGCCGTGGGCTCGATGGTGGCCAGGCCCTGGCCCTGCATGTGCTGCATGGCGGCGGCGATCCAGTCCACGTCGTTCTCGCTGATGCGGATGATGTTGGCCAGCGCGGCGGGGCCGTTGGGGCCGGTGGTCATGAAGAGGTTGGGGAAGCCTTCCATCATCAGGCCCAGGTAGGAACGCGCGCCGTCCTGCCACTTGCCGTTGACGGTGCGGCCGTCGCGACCGACCACGTCGAAGGCCAGCATTGCGCCCGTCAGGCCGTCGTAGCCGGTGGCCAGGATGAGCATGTCCAGCTCGACCTCGCCGGACTGCGTGCGAACGCCCTTCTCGGTGATCTCCACGATCGGATCGTTCAGCAGGTCCACCAGGTGCACGTTGGGGCGGTTGTAGGTCTCGTAGTAGCTGGAGTCGAGGCAGGGACGGCGGGCGAAGATGGGGTAGCCGCGCGGCTTGAGCTGCTCGGCCGTCACCGGGTCCTTCACGACCTCGCCGATCTTGCCGCGCACGAATTGCGCCACATGCTCGTTGGCTTCGGCGTTGGTCATTAGGTCGCAGAAGGTGCCGAGCATGGCCAGGCCGCCGCTCTTCCAGGCATCTTCCAGCAGTTGCTGGCGCTGGCGGGGCGTCACGCTGAAGAACGCGCGGGTGGATTGCGGGCGCACGCCGCCCACGGCACTGTTGCGCGCGGACTCGCGGATGCCGGCGTAGTGGCGCTTGACCTCGGCCATGTACTCGGGCGTGAGGTCTTCGTTGCGCATGGGCATGGTGAAGCTGGGCGTGCGCTGGAAGACGAACAGCTCGCCGGCCTCCTTGCCCACCTCCTGCACGATCTGGATGCCGCTGGAGCCGGTGCCGATCACGCCCACGCGCAGGCCTTCGAAGCGCACGGGCTCGTGCGGCCACCTGGCCGCGCGCAGCAGGCGGCCCTTGAAGCGCTCCAGGCCGGGGATCTCGGGGTCCTTGGGGATGGAGAGCGGGCCAGTGGCCATGATGCAGTAAGTAGCCTCGTAGACGGCGCCGCGGTCGGTCTTCACCGTCCACAGCTGGCGCTCCTCGCTCCACACGGCGCTGGTCACGCGCGTGTTGAACTGGATGTGCCGGCGCAGGTCGAGCCGGTCGGCCACGAAGTTGATGTAGCGCAGCAGCTCGGGCTGGGCCGCGAACTGCTCCGACCAGGTCCACTCCTGCTCGATCTCGGGCGAGAAGGAGAAGCTGTAGTCGATGCTGGGCAGGTCCACGCGCGCGCCGGGGTAGCGGTTCCAGTACCACACGCCGCCCACGTCGCCGCCGGCCTCGAAGCCCTGGATCTTCAGGCCCATTTCCCGGAACTTGTACACGGCGTACATGCCGCCGAAGCCCGCGCCGACGATGGCGACGTCGATGCGCTGGGGCGGGGTGGGAGCGTTGGCGTTCCCGTGCGGGGTTTGCGTTGTCATGTTGTCTCCTCTGGGGGGCGGCATGGTCCGTGCCGCGGATGGTTTCAGATGGGGTCAGGTCGCCACCGGCGCTGCGCTGGCGCTTGCGGCGTGCGGTCTGTCCTGCGGGAAATGATGCGTTCGCGCCGTGCGCGCATCAAGCAAATGCACGGGTGGGGCCTGCAACATCACATCCATGATTTCCGGGTGCTCGCGCGGCCCGTGCCCGCCTGCCTCAGACGGCCAGCGTGCCGCCGTCCACCGGCAGCGTCACGCCATTGACGAAGCTCGCCATGTCCGAGGCCAAGAACACCGCCGGCCCCGCCAGTTCGTGCGGCTGGCCCAGTCGGCCGGCGGGGATGCGCTGCATGAAGCGCGCGAGCCGCTCGGGGTTGGCGCGCGTGGCCTCGGTCATCGGTGTGTCGATCACGCCCGGCGCCAGCGCGTTGACGCGGATGCCATCGGGAGCGAGATCGAGCGCCAGGGTCTGCGTGAACATCTTCACCGCCGCCTTTGAGGGCGAGTAGCCCAGCGCACCGCCCTGCGCGATGAATGCCGCGCCCGAGGCCACATTGATGATGCTGCCGCGCGTGCGCCGCAGCGCGGGCAGCCAGGCGTGCACCGTGTGGAACACCCCGAAGAGGTTCACGTCCATCGTGCGGCGCAGGTTGTCGGCGGCGCGCGGGCTGTCGATGCCCTCGCGGATGATCACCCCCGCGTTGTTGACGAGTGTGTCAACGTCGCCGATCGACTGCGCCACCTGCGTGGCGAGGTCATGGCAGGCCTGGGCGCTGGACACGTCGAGCGCCCAGGCCCAGCCCTCGGTGCCGGCGGCGCGCACGTCGCGCAGCGTGTTCGCGCAGCGCTCGGCCTGCAGGTCGGTCACGATGACGCGCGCGCCGGCCTGGGCGAAGGCCACCGCCACCGCGCGGCCGATGCCGCTGGCCGCGCCCGTGACAAGGGCCAGGCGGCCGGCCAGCAGGCCGGGCGTGGCGGGCCAGGTGGGGGGAAGTGCATGGGCTGGCATGGGGTCTTCCTACAGCGGTGCCGCGCCGCGCTGGCGGCGGCTGGCGAGATAGGCCTGGAACTGGCCGACGATGCCCTTGCGGAACAGCATGACCACGATGACGAACACCACGCCCTGCAGGATCAGCACCCACTCGGCGAACGAGGCCAGGTAGTTCTCCATGGTCACGATGACCATGGCGCCCACCACCGGGCCCAGCAGCGTCTGCATGCCGCCCACGATGCAGATGAGCAGGGCCTCGCCCGAGGTGGCCCAGTGCACGTCGGTCAGCGAGGCGAGCTGGAACACCAGGGCCTTGAGCGAGCCCGCGAAGCCCGCGATGGCGGCCGACAGCACGAAGGCCAGCAGCTTGTAGCGGTTGACGCGGTATCCCAGGCTCT
This sequence comes from Acidovorax sp. SUPP1855, assembly GCF_030158955.1. NCBI lineage: Bacteria > Pseudomonadati > Pseudomonadota > Betaproteobacteria > Burkholderiales > Comamonadaceae > Acidovorax > Acidovorax sp. SUPP1855. The sequence goes on from NZ_BQXI01000006.1 coordinate 170,251, forward strand.
GGGCGCGCGGCTCGTTGTCGCGGATGGCGCGCAGCACCTGCCCGAAGGGCGAGTGCACCAGCCGGTGGATCAGCCAGAACGCGCCACCGATGAGCACCGTGACGAAGTAGTACAGCACCAGCGTGTTCTCCAGCGAGAACAGACCCAGCACGGTGGGGCGCGGAATGTTCTGGATGCCGTCCTCGCCGCCCGTGAACGGCAGGCGCAGCGCCATGAAGTACACCAGCTGCGCGAAGGCCAGCGTGATCATCGAGAAGTAGATGCCCTGGCGGCGGATGGCCAGCAGCCCCGTCAGCAGGCCCAGCACCGCGGCCGCGGCCGCGCCCAGGGCGATGCCGCTCAGGCCCTCCCAGCCCCAGACCTTGACCGCGTGCGCGGTGATGTAGCCGGCGGTGCCGTAGAACATGGCGTGGCCGAACGACAGCAGGCCGACGTAGCCGACCAGCAGGTTGACCGATGCCGCCAGCAGCGCGAAGCACATCAGTTTCATGAGGAACATGGGATACACCACGAACGGCGCGGCGGCCAGGCAGGCCAGGGCGGCCAGCAGCAGCGCGTTGTGGGTGCGTCGACTCAGCAGGTCCATGGCGACTCCTAGTGGGCACGGCCGAAGAGGCCATGGGGACGGACGGCGAGCACGAGGATCATCACCACGAAGATGACCACCCCCGCGCCATCGGGATAGAAGACCTTGGTCAGGCCCTCGATGGCGCCCAGCGCGAAACCGGTGACGATGGAGCCCAGGATGGAGCCCATGCCGCCGATCACCACCACCGCGAACACGACGATGATCAGGTTCGAGCCCATCAGCGGGCTCACCTGGTAGATCGGCGCGGCCATCACGCCGCTCAGGCCCGCCAGGCCCACGCCCAGCCCGTAGGTGAGCATGAGCATGCGCGGCACGTTGATGCCGAAGGTGCGCACCAGCGGGGCGTTCTCGTTGGCCGCGCGCAGGTACGCGCCCAGCTTGGTCTTCTCGATGAAGAACCAGGTGCCCAGGCAGACCGCCAGCGCTGCGGCGATCACCCAAACGCGGTACAGCGGCAGGAAGGTCACGCCCACGTCGATGCCGCCCGTCAGCGGGTTGGGGTAGGGCTGGCCGCTCACGCCGAATTGCAGGCGGAAGGCACCCTCCATGAGCAGCGCCACGCCGAAGGTCAGCAGCAGCGCGTACACGTGGTCCAGCGCATACAGCCGGCGCAGCATCAGGCGCTCGAACACGACCCCGAAGCCCGCCACCACCAGCGGCGCGATGACGAGCGCCGGCCAGTAGCCGATGCCTAGGTATTCGAGCAGCCCCCACGCCACGAAAGCACCCAGCATGTACTGCGCGCCGTGGGCGAAATTGACCACGTGCAGCAGCCCGAAGATGATCGACAGCCCCAGGCTCATCAGGGCATAGAAGGCGCCGTTGATGAGCCCGACCAGAAGCTGCCCGATCAGTGCAGCCCAGGGGATTCCGAATAGCCCGTCCATCGTTTTGTCCGTCCTGCGTTGGGTGAAGAAGGGCTCACAGGCCCAGAAGCGACTCGATGTGTTCGCGCTGCGTGTCGAGCTCGTCGCGGCGGAAGTGGCCTGCCACCTCGCCTTCCTCGATCACGTAGAAGCGGTCGGCCAGCGCGCAGGCGAAGCGGAAGTTCTGCTCCACCAGCAGCACGGTGAAGCTGCGCTCGCGCAGCATGCGGATGGTGGCGCCGATGCGCTCGACGATCACCGGCGCCAGGCCCTCGGTGGGCTCGTCCAGCAGCAGCAGCTTGGCGCCCGTGCGAAGGATGCGGGCGATGGCCAGCATCTGCTGCTCGCCGCCCGACAGCCGCGTGCCCGGGCTGTGCCGGCGCTGCTGCAGGTTGGGAAACAGCGCGTAGATCTCGGCCACGCTCAGGCCGCCGGGCAGCAGCACCGGCGGCAGCAGCAGGTTCTCTTCGGTCGAAAGGCTGGCGAAGATGCCGCGCTCTTCGGGGCAGTAGGCCGCGCCCAGGCGCGCGATGGCCTCGGGCGGCAGGCCCTCGGTGGGTTGACCGCGCAGCGTGATCCCGCCCTCGCGCCGGCCCAGCAGCCCCATGATGGCGCGCAGCGTGGTGGTCTTGCCGGCGCCGTTGCGCCCCAGCAGGCATACCACCTCGCCCTCGTGCACGTCCAGGTCGATGCCTTGCAGCGCCAGGGTTTCGCCGTACCAGCCGCGCAGGCCGCGCACCTGCAGCAGGGGCTGCGTGTCGGGGGTCTCAGGCATGGGCACCTCCTACGTAGGCTTCGATGACGCGCGGGTCGCGCGAGACCTCGTCATAGCTGCCCTCGGCCAGCACCTGGCCGGCCTGCAGCACGGTCACGCGGTCGCACAGCTCGGCGATGACCTTCATTTTGTGCTCGACCATGAGCACCGTGCGCCCGCGCGCGGCCTCGCGGATCAGTGCCACCACCGGGCCGATGTCCTCGTGGCCCAGGCCCGCCATGGGCTCGTCCAGCAGGATCATCTCGGGCTCCATGGCGATGGTGGTGGCCAGCTCCAGCGCGCGCTTGCGCCCGTAGGGCAGTTCGCCGGCGGGCGTGTCGCGCCATCGCGTGAGGCCCACGCGTTCCAGCAGCTCCAGCGCCCGCGCGTCCAGCGTGCGCAGGACCTTCACATTGCGCCAGAAGGCGAAGGTGCCGCCGTGGCGCTTCTGCAGCGCCACGCGCACGTTCTCCAGCACCGTCATCTGTCCGAAGACGGCCGAGATCTGGAACGATCGCACCAGGCCCGCCATGGCCACGGAGGCGGGGTCGCTGCGCGAGATGTCGCGGCCGTTGAAGACCACGGTGCCCGAGGAGGGCCGCAGGAAGGTGGTGAGCAGGTTGAAGCAGGTCGTTTTGCCCGCGCCGTTGGGTCCGATGAGGGCGTGGACCGAGTGCCGTCGCACCCGCAGGTCCACGTCCTTGACGGCATAGAAGCCGCGGAACTGCCGGCTGAGCTGGCGGGCTTCGAGGATGAAGGGGGCGTCCATGGCGGGGCGGCCGTTGGGCGGCTCAGAGGAAGGCATGGGTGACGCCGCCGTCCACGAGCATCGACTCGCCGGTCACGAAGCTGGCGTCGTCCGAGGCCAGGAAGCACGCGGCCTTGGCGATGTCCTCCACCTCGCCCAGGCGCTTCATCGGCGTCTTGGCGATGCGCACTTTGGCCTTTTCGGCATCGACGTTGATCTTCACGCCCTCGGTGAGCACCGAGCCCGGGCAGATGGCGTTGACGCGGATGCCTCGCGGCCCCAGGTCCACGGCGGCCGAGCGGGTCAGGCCCAGCACGCCGGCCTTCACGCCGCAGTACAGCATGCCCTCGGGCAGGCCCAGAAAGGCGGCCGACGAGGCGATGTTGACGATGCTGCCGCCGGCCTCCATGGCCTCGGCACCCACCTGGATGCCCCAGACCACCGAGTTGAAGCCCGTGCCCACCATGCGATCCAGCATCTCGGGCGTGATGGCGTCGATGGGGCCGTAGCGCACCCAGATGGCGTTGTTCACGAGCACGTCCAGGCGGCCGAAGCGCTCCTTGAGCGCACCCACGGCGTCGCTGAAGCTCGCGCGGCGCGCCACGTCGCCACCGAAGGCCATGGCTTGCAGCCCCCGTGCCTGCAACTGCTCGGCGGCTTCGTGCGCCATGTCCTCGGCGCGGTCCAGGATGCCGACGGCGGCGCCTTCGGCCGCCATGGCGTCGGCGATGGCACGGCCGATGCCGCGCGCACCGCCGGTGATGAGGGCAACCTTGCCTTCGAAACGTCGGGTGGTCATTGAGGGGTCCTTGTCGAATGGTGAGAGGGGAGGTCGGCGAAGCGGGCTTCCTCCAGCCCGCGCACGCCCGTGCCGTGGATGGCGAACACGGCGCCCGCGTCCGGGTGATCGCTGCGCAGCAGGTTGCCGCTGTCGCGGATGGAGGTGAGGTAGATCACGTCCAGCCCGGGGCCGCCGAAGCAGGGGCAGGTCACGAAGGTCACGGGCAGCTGGATGCGGCGCTCCAGCCGCCCGTCGGGCGTGAAGCGTGCGAGCTGGCCGTTCTGCACCAGCGCCACCCACAGGCAGCCCTCGGCGTCCACGGTGGCGCCGTCGGGCACGGAGCCCAGCGCTCGCGTGTCCACCAGCACCTCGGCCGGGCCGATGCCGCCCGTGGCGGGGTCGTAGGCGTAGCGGCGCACCTGATGCGTGGGGCTGTCGGCAAAGTACAGCCAGCGCCCGTCGGGGCTGAAGCAGGTGCCGTTGGCCACGTGGATGCCGGTGTCCAGCGTGCGCACGGCGTGCGTGCCGAGCTGGTAGAGCGCGCCCTCGGGCGCCATGCGGCCCAGCGTCATCGATCCGACCACGAAGCGCCCGTTGCGGTCGGTGCGGCCGTCGTTCAGGCGCATCCGGTCGGCGCCGTGCGCCACCCGCACGCCCAGGGGCGAGAGGTGCCCGTGTCCGGGTCCAGATACTGGAAGTCGTCCTCCAGCGCCAGCAGCAGGCGGCCGCTGTCGCACAGCGCGATCGCGCCGATGTGCTGGGGCAGTTGCCACTGCGCGTCGGCTCCGGTGGCCGGCGTGTGGCGCCGCACGATGCCGGCGCGCCCGTCGATCCAGTAGAGCGACTGCGTGCGCGCGTCCCACAGCGGGCATTCGCCCAGCAGGTCCCGCTGCGGGGCCAGGATGTCGATCCGAAGGTCCATGGTGGGGCTCGGGCTGCGTATCGGCCGGGCGCGGGCCTACTTGGCGGCGGCCTTGATGTAGTCGCAGCTGCTCTCGGACAGCGGGCGCCAGGTCTGCTCGGGCGGGATCTCGCCGCGCACCGTGTAGAAGTCGTTGGGGCCCTTGGAATCGGAGGGCTTCTTGACCTGTATGGCGTACACCGTGCGCAGCGCCTGGCCGTCCTCGCGGATCTTCACGTCCTTGGAGAAGAAGTCGTTGATGGGCAGCTCGCGCATCTTGGCCGCGACCTTGGCGCCGTCGTCGGTGCCCGCGGCCTTCACGGCCTGCAGGTAGTGCCAGGCGGCGCTGTAGGCGCCCGCGTGGATGTAGGTGGGCACCACGCCCTTGTTGCGCGCCATGAAGCGCTTGGCCCAGGCGCGCGAGGCCTCGTCGCGGTCCCAGTAGAACGGCAGCGTCAGCTGCAGGCCCTGGGCCACGTCCAGTCCCATGGCCGAGACGCTGTTGATCGTCATGCCGAACACCGTCACCACCTGGCCGCCGCGCGTGATCTTGTATTCCGCGGCCTGCTTGAGGGCGTTCGACAGATCGAGTCCCGCGTTCAGGATCACGATGGCCTGCGCGCCGCTGGACTGCGCCTGCAGCAGGTACGACGAGAAGTCGGTGGCGCCCAGCGGGTGCTTGACCGAACCCACCACCTTGCCGCCGGCGGCCTGGATGAAGCGGGTCGCATCGTCCTGGTAGGCCTGGCCGAAGGCGTAGTCCACGGTGATGAAATAGAAGCTCTTGATGCCCTGCTTCATCAGGCTCTGCACGCCGGCCTTGGGCAGCGCATAGGTGTCGGTGAGGAACTGGAAGTTCATCGGCGAGCAGGACTTGTTGGTCAGTTCCGCGCTCACCGTGCCCGCGATCAGGTAGGGCTTCTTGCGTTCCTTGAGCAGGCTGGAGATGCCCAGCGCGATCGACGAGGCCGAGCCGCCGACGATGGTGTCCACCTTCTCGGTGTCGAGCCACTTGCGCGCGATGTTCAAGCCCACGTCGGGCTTGTTCTGGTCGTCGGCCACGACCACCTCGACGGGCTTGCCGAGCACGGCGCCGCCGAAGTCCTCCGCGGCCATGCGCACGGCCAGCGTGGAGCCGGGGCCGCCGTTGCCCGAGTAGGGGCCGGTCTGGTCGGCCATGACACCGATGCGCACCACATCGTCGCTGATCTGGGCGTGGGCCGCTGCGCCGCAGGCGAGGGCCAGGGCGGCAAGGGCAAGGCGGGAGCTGGGCAATGGCATGGGTGTGTCTCCTTGGTGTGTGCGTGTCTTCGGTCGGGACGGATGCATCCAGGGCCCCGCCGTCCGCGGGGTGTGCGATGCCAGCGGCCGGCAGGGGCCGCGGGGCGTGGAGTCAGGCCGCGTCGGTGGGCAGGCGGTGGTCGCGGAACAGCTCGCGCAGCCGCGTCTTTTGCAGCTTGCCGGTGGCGGTGTGGGGCAGCGCGTCGATGAACACCACGTCGTCGGGCATCCACCAGCGCGCGATGCGGTCCTTCATGAAGTCGAGGATCTCCGCGCCGCTCACCGACTCGCCCGCCTTGGGCACCACGATGAGCAGGGGGCGCTCCTGCCACTTGCTGTGGTAGGCGCCGATCACCGCGGCCTCCTGGACCTTGGGGTGGCCCACGGCCAGGTTCTCCAGGTCGATGGAGGAAATCCATTCGCCGCCGGACTTGATCACGTCCTTGGAGCGGTCGGTGATCTGCACGTAGCCCTCGGCGTCGATCAGCGCCACGTCGCCCGTGGCGAACCAGCCGTCCGCATCCAGGGCAGCGCCCGGCTCCTGGCCGTAGTAGGCCGACACCACCCAGGGCCCGCGCACCTTGAGATCGCCGGGGGTACGGTCGTCCTGCGCGCGCTGGCGCCCCTCGGCGTCGAACACCGCGATCTCGACGCCGAAGATGGCGCGGCCCTGGCGGGCCTGCACGGCGTGGCGCCCTTCGGCGGGCAGGTCGGCATGCCGGGGCAGCAGGTTGCCGATGGTGGCCAGCGGGCTGGTCTCCGTCATGCCCCAGGCCTGGATCACGAACGCACCGAAGAGCCGGTCGAACTTCTCGATGATGGCGCGCGGCGCGGCCGATCCGCCCACCACCACGCGTTGCAGCCGCAGCGCCGCGCGCTCGGCGGCGGGCAACGCCTCGGCATGCTGGAAGAAGCCCAGCCACACCGTGGGCACGCCCAGCGAAAGCGTGCACTGTTCGTCGCGCAGCAGCGCGAAGAGGCGCTCGCCCGAGAGGTTGGGGCCGGGCAGCACGAGCTTGGCGCCGCTCATGGCGCTCGCATACGGAATGCCCCAGGCGTTCACGTGGAACATGGGCACGGCCAGCAGCACGCTGTCGCGCGCGCCCAGCCCCAGGCCGTCCGTGGCGCAGGCGGTCCACGAATGCAGCACCGTCGAGCGGTGGCTGTACAGCACGCCCTTGGGATGGCCGGTGGTGCCCGAGGTGTAGCACAGCGACGAGGCGGTGTTCTCGTCCAGCGCGGGCCAGGCGAAAGCGGCGTCGCCCGCGTCCACCAGGTCTTCGTAGCACAGCAGCGGTGCAGGCAGTTCCACCGCCGGCAACTGGTCGCGCCGGCACAGGGCCACGTAGGCCCTGACGGAGGGCAGGTGCGGCGCGATCTGGGCCACGAGCGGCGCGAAGTCCGGGTCGAAGCACAGGTACTCGTCGGCCGCGTGGTTGACGATGTAGCTGATCTGCTCGGGGAACAGGCGCGGGTTCACGGTGTGCAGGATGGCGCCCATGCCCGAGACCGCGTAGTACAGCTCCAGGTGCCGGTGCGTGTTCCAGGCCAGCGTGCCGACCCGCGCGCCCTGCGGCAGACCGCGAGCGTGCAGGGCGCTGGCCAGGCGCCGCGCGCGGTGGCCCACTTCGCCCCAACTGGTGCGCAGGCTGGTGTGCGCGTCGACGTGGGAGACGATCTCCACGTCGCCGTGGTGGCGAGCCGCGTGCTCCAGCAACGTGGAGATGAGCAGTGCTCCGGATTGCATCAAACCCTGCATTTGTCTTCCTCTTTCTCTGCGGCGTCGCCCTGATTCCATGAGCGATCTATTTTTTACATGCCGGCCGGTAAGTGAATTGATGCTAGCAGAACGACTCCGGACCAACAACGCCCGCGCGCTGGGTGAAAACCCTTGCGTCGCGAGGCATTCGACGCCGGGTGGGGACTCAGGGAATGTGCGGAGACGGCCGGAAAGTAGCGCATCTCCACAGTCGTCAAGGGCCTGGCGGCAACCCCGTCCATTGAAAGTAGCCTGCGCGTCGCAGTTCGCATGCCGGGCAGGTGCCGCAGCCGTAACCCCAGGCGTGCAGCGTGTCGAGCACCCCGTGGTAGCAGGTGTGGGAGCGCTGGACGATCAGGTCCACCAGCGCATCGCCGCCCAGCTGGCGCGCCATCTCCCAGGTGGCGGCCTTGTCGATCCACATGAGCGGCGTCTCGAAGGTGAAGCGCTGCCCCATGCCGAGGGACACCGCCACCTGCAAGGCCTTGAGCGTGTCGTCGCGGCAGTCGGGGTAGCCCGAGAAATCGGTCTCGCACATGCCGCCCACCAGCGTGTGCAGCCCGCGCCGGTAGCCCACCGCGGCGGCGAGCTGGAAGAACAGCAGGTTGCGGCCGGGCACGAAGGTGTTGGGCAGCCCGGCCTCGGTCATCTGGATGGCGGTGTCGCGCGTGAGCGCGGTGTCGCTGATCTGGCCCAGCACCGCGAGATCGACCATGTGGTCCTCGCCCATGCGGCCGGCCCATTGCGGGAACTCGGCGCGCAGCGCGGCCAGCACGTCCTGCCGTGCCTGAAGCTCCACGTGGTGCCGCTGGCCGTAGTCGAAGCCGATGGTTTCCACCCGCTCGAAGTGGGTCAGAGCCCAGGCCAGGCAGGTGGTGGAGTCTTGTCCACCGGAAAAAAGGACCAGGGCGTGGCCGGCTCTCATGGGGTGTTCCTTTGAAGGACGTGGGCGTAAAAAAGCCCCGCGGCGCGGGGCTCTGCGAAGGGGGAGGGGCCGGCGCTCAAGCCATGTAGATGGCGATGAAGGCCAGCAGGAACATCAGCACGCCGCCCACCACGGGCAGCACGATGGGCATCAGCGGGACCACGGCCTCGACGCCATCGGGGGCATGGTGGTGTTCGCCAACGTGCGGGGTGGTGGTCGTTTCGTGGGCCATGGGTTCTCCTGGTGGCTGCCTCAAAAAGTGATGAAATTCTAGCGGCAGCCGCTGGGCGGCCACCACAGGGTTTCGACGGGTGTCACACCAGCTTGCGGTCCGCAGGGGCCGGCGGCACCCACTGGTAGAGCCACGTTTCGGTGATGGGCTCCTTGCCCACGCGCAGGAACAGGCGGATGGTGATGGGTTCGGTGCTGTCGTCCTCGGGCCGGATGTCGAACATCGCGCGCCAGCCGTTCACGGCGTCCAGGGGGCGGGCCGACGTGATCTCGACCTTGCCGCAGCTCACCGTGATCACGGGCTCCACCTTGGCGTCCCGGCCGAGCGCCACGAGATTCTCGCCCGCGAAGTCGACCGCGAAGCGCCACGAAAAATACTTGCGCGGCTGGCCCACCACGCCGCCCAGGCCCGTGCGCGTGGCCACGCAGCTGGCCAGCGCGGGCCGGGCCGGTGGGTGCGCGCCCCAGTACAGGCGGTAGCCCACCAGCAGCTCTTCGCCTGCCTTCGGCTTGCGCTCGGGGTTCCAGAACGCCACGATGTTGTCGAAGGTCTCGTCGATGGTGGGAATCTCCACCAGCTGGATCGAGCCCGCGCCCCAGTCGGCCTTGGGCTCCACCCACAGCGAGGGCCGGCGCTCGTAGAACACGCCATCGTCCTGGTAGTGGTCGAAGTTGCGGTCGCGCTGCAGCAAACCGAACCCGCGCGGGTTCTGGTCGGCAAAGGCGTTGAACTGCAGGTTCGGCGGGTTGGTGAGCGGGCGCCACACCCATTCGCCGTTGCCGCGCCACATCGACAGGCCGTCGGAGTCGTGGATTTCCGGGCGCCAGTCGTTGGCCATGCGGTGGTCGTTCTCGCCGTGCTGGAACATGCTGGTGCAGGGGGCGATGCCGATGCGCTCGATTTCCTTGCGCGGGTACAGCGCGGCGTCGATCTCCATGACCTGCGTGTCGCCCGGGGTGATCGCGAAGCGGTAGGCACCGGCCACGCTGGGGGAGTCGAGCAGGGCGAGCACCACCACGGTGTTGGAGCCCGGGGCCGGCCGTTCCAGGTAGAACGCGGTGAAGTCCGGAAACTCTTCCGGCCGCTGCATGCCGGTGTCGATGGCCAGGCCCCGCGCCGACAGGCCGTATTGCCACTCGCCGCCCACGGCCCGGAAGTAGCTGGCGCCCAGGAAGGCCGCCACGTCGCGCACGGGGTCGGTGTGGAAGTTCAGTCGAAAGCCCGCAAAGCCCAGGTCGGCGGGCAGGTCGCCGGCCTTGAGGCCGCTCTTGCCGTAGTCGAACATGGCCGGGTCATAGGCCAGCTCCTGCGCCTGGCCGTTGGCCAGCTCGTACATGTGCACGGGCTTCTTGAAGAACAGGCCCAGGTGGAAGAATTTGGCCTGGAAGCGCAGCTTCTCGTCGGCCCACAGGGAGTGGTCGGGCCGGAACTGCATGGACTGGTACTGGTCCCAGTCGAGCGACGTGACCGAGGGGGGCAGGGTGCCCTGGTACGGCTCGTAAGCCTTGGCCGCGAGGGCGCGGGCCTGGCCCTTGAGGGCGGCGAAATCGAAGGGCTGCGGCTTGCCCAGGGGCTTGAGCGTGGCGAAGGCCTGGGTCCAGTTCAGGCCGAGGGTCCCGGCCGAGGCCAGGGCGGCGCCTCGGCCGAGGGTGCGCAGGAAATGGCGTCGTTTTGGTTGCTGCATGGGCCAGCAGTGTGCCGAAAACCGTGCGCCATCCCATGCAACGCCGTGTATTCGGCGGGGAATTTCGGCAAAAAAACGCGTTTCTCCTACAAAAAACCCGCAGCCCGGAGCGGACGCCTTTCTGGGCCTCAGATCAGGTCGGCCTCCATGTGGGCTGCGCGCAATTGCTCCAGCACCTGCTGCACGTGCGCCTTGCCGCGCGTCTGCAGCACGAGTTCGATCTCCACGTTCTGGGCGGCCAGCATGGTGAAGGCCCGCTGGTGGTGCACCTCCTCGATGTTGGCGCCGGCTTCGGCCACGGTGGCGGTGATGCGCGCCAGCACGCCCGGGATGTCGCGCGCGCTGACCTTGATGCGGGCCAGCCGCCCGGAGCGCACCATGCCGCGCTCGATGATGGCGGCCAGCAGCAGCGGGTCGATGTTGCCCCCGCACAGCACCAGGCCCACCTTCTTGCCCTGAAAGCGTTCCGGGTAGCGCACGAGCGCCGCCAGGCCCGTGGCGCCGGCGCCCTCGACCAGCGTCTTTTCGATTTCCAGCAGCATGAGCACGGCCTGCTCGATGTCGCCCTCCTGCACCAGCACCAGGTCGTCCACCAGCCGCGCGATCACTTCGCGGGTGAGCGTGCCCGGCGTGCCCACGGCGATGCCCTCGGCGATGGTGGAGGTGCCCTGCGGATGCTGCGTGCCCTTGATGGCATTGACCATGGCCGGAAAGCGCGCGGTCTGCACGCCCACGATCTCGATGCCGGGGCGGATCGCCTTGGCGGCCGTCGCCACGCCGGAGATCAGTCCGCCGCCGCCCACCGCGATGACCAGGGTGTCCAGGTCCGGCACGGCCTGCAGCATCTCCAGGCCCAGCGTGCCCTGGCCGGCGGCCACGGCCTCGTCGTCGTAGGGGTGCACGAAGGTCAGGCCGCGCTCCTTGGCCAATGCATAGGCGTGGGCGCGGGCTTCCTCCAGCGTGTCGCCGTGCAGCACCACCTCGGCGCCGAAGCCGCGCGTGCGCTCCACCTTCACGCCCGGCGTGAAGCGCGGCATCACGATCACGGCGCGCAGGCCCAGGCGCTGCGCGTGGTAGGCCACGCCCTGGGCGTGGTTGCCGGCGCTCATCGCGATCACGCCGCGCTGCTGCTCTTCGGGCGACAGCTGGCTGAGCTTGTTGCAGGCCCCGCGCTCCTTGAAGGAAGCGGTGAACTGCAGGTTCTCGAACTTGAGGAACACCTGGGCGCCCACGATCTGCGAGAGCGTCTTGGATTCCACGCACGGCGTGTCGAGCACATGGCCGCGCAGGCGGGCGGCGGCATCCTGGATGGTTTGGAGCGTGAGCATGGCCGCCATTGTGGCGCGTGCCGGAACGCGCACCGGCCATGACAACGCCAACCCACCGGCGGCGCCGGCCGGCCGGTTCGCCTCCAGCGCACCCCTTTCGGAGTGTGGGCGACCCTGGGTTCGGGCCCGGGGCAGCATGTCGGCGTTCTTCACTCCGCGTTGCGCCATGCCCCTGTCCGGCCCTTCCCGTGCGCTGTCTGTGCCGGCCGCGCTGCCACCGCAGAGGCCGGCCGATCACGTGGCCGCGCCGGTCGCCCCGCCGGAGAGGCACACACTCGGATCGCTGCTGGGAATGCCCCTGGAGGCCATGGCGGCGCGGGCCCCTTCGGCACCAGGGGCCGCCGCCGCGCCGATGCCCGCGCCCCCCGTGCGGCGCACGCTGGGGGAGTTGCTGGGAATCCCGCCCCCGCCCGCCGCAGGCGGGGCCGCGCACGGCGCACCAGCCACGCCCGTGCCGCCGGCCGCAGCGTCCGCCCCGGGCCCAGCGGCCGAGGCGCCTGCCGTGCCCTTGCCGGCATGGGCGGACTGGCTGCAAGCGCCTGCCGCCGCCCAGTATCTGCACGCCAAGGCTCTGGCCCCCGCGCAGCGCGCGCTTCTCGCGCAAACCCTGGAAGCGCGCTGGCGAAAGCATCCCGACCTGCAGGCGCCCTCCCCGGAGATGAACCTTTGGATGTCGGTAATGAAGGCGCAACTGCGGGCCCGCCGCGAGATCCGCCACGATGCCGGGCTCCTGGCCCAGGCCGGCCAGCGGGTCCTGTCCCTGCTGCGGGCCTGCGCTCCGCTCGATGGCGGGGTGGCGGTCCGCGACGGGGAGGGCCGCATGCGGGGGCCGGAGTACCGCGCGGCGTTCAACCACCTCCTGCGGGTGATCGGTGACGAATCGCTCGCGCAGCCCCTGCGCGATGCGGCCGAACGCGCTTTGCAGGCCCATTGCGAGAACGGCGCCACGCTCACGCCGGACCATGCCGCACGGCTGTCCCGGGAGGGCATCGTGGTCCTCGCGGAGCGGGGTTACCGGGCGATCGGTGCCGGGGCCCTGCACAAAGCCACGCCACCCCACCTTCGATCCGAACTGCGGGAGCCCTTCTCGCTCTGGCTGGAAGCCCAGGAGGCCTTCGATGGGGAGGAAAACGCGCCCGCGTTCGCCCATTTGCTGGAGCGAAGGCTGCCGTCCACGCTGGCGCTGCAGAAAGCCCACGGGCCGGGCGCCACCCTCCTGCAGGAAGGGGCGCAGGTGATTCGGGCCATCGCCCGCGACGGTCCGCTCCGGGCGAGGGTGCTGGCCATGGCCGAGAACGCGCTCGGATCGTGCGGCGACAACGTGGCCGAAGGCTTTTCCGCCATCGTCCTTGCGGTGCGCAACCACCAGATGGCCCAGGCGGTGCAAGAGGGCCGCATCGACGCGTCGGGCTTGGACGGCTGGGCGCGGCAGCAGTTCCGCCTGGGAGCGCTGGAGACGGCCGTGCACCACTTCATCCGGCAGGCACTGGCAACGCCCGGTATTCCCGAGGACATGGAACGGCAGCTGCGCAGGGAACCCCTGGAAACCATGCTGCACGCCAAGGTCAGCCTGAAGGCCCTGCTGGTGCTGCCGGGCAGCGTGCCTTCCTAAATGACCTATGCCACGCAAAGCGTGCTGACGCCCGGCGACCTGTCGGCCCTGGCCGCGGGGGTGATGGACGCCGAAGGCGACGACCGGCAGCTCACGGCCTACCTGCTGTCCAACGAAACCTGGCGCGTCGGCATGCGGCACCTGCATCGCGAGCCGTTCGCCGCACTCGAAGCGGCCTTCGACGAAGACCCGTTCCATGACCGCGATCTGCCACGCGATGGCGATGCCCACGTGGAGGAACGCGTGGCCTACAACGTGGCCGCCGCCGAGTTCATGCAACGCCAGCGCGCTGCCGAGGACGCGTTGCTGCTGCAGCGCTGGGGTGGCGTGCCGGGGTGAGCGTGCTCTCTGGCGGTGATCGAAGCGACCACAGGCGGCCCTCGCCCACTGTGGCAGGCGCGTCCGGGCCCTTTTTTAGCGAAAACCGCCGCATGCCGGTAGATTGCATGCCTGTATTGCTATTTAATTGATAGCAAAAAGAGGGCCGGAGCGACGTCCGCCGGACGCGCGAAGGCCGCGTGGCAGCGCGTGGGGCGTAGCCGGCTGGATCACGCCGGAAACGCCCGTTCCAGAATCGCCCCGGCATCCATCGCTCGGGTGTCGATGGCGCCCACGACGCGGCCTGCGCCGCCGTCCTGCAGCCGGGTGGCAATGAACGCATCCGCCACCGCCTGCGGCGCATGGCGGCGCAGCAGGCAGGCTTGCGCCACCAGCACCAGGCGCTGCACGAGCTGGCGGCCCAGGGGCTCCAGCTGTTCGGGCGGGAGGGTCAGCAGGCCTTCAAGGGGCCGGAGCGCGTCGAGAATGCGCGGCTCGCCGGCCGCGGCGTCGGCGAAGTCCTGCAGCAGCGCCGACGCGGCCTCGGGCTCGCGCGCCAGGGCGCGCAGCACGTCCAGGCACATCACGTTGCCCGAGCCTTCCCAGATCGAGTTGACGGGCGATTCGAGAAAGAGGCGCGCCATCACGCCGTCCTGCACGTAGCCGTTGCCGCCGAAGACCTCCATGGCCTCGCCGGCCAGCCCCACGCCGCGCTTGCATACCCAGAACTTGGCGGCGGGCGTCATCACGCGCTTCCAGGCACGGTCGGCCGCGCTGGCGGTGCCGTCGTCGTCGCGCTCGAAAGCCTCGGCCAGGCGCATCAGCAGCGCCAGCGCGGCCTCGCTCTCCAGCGCCAAATCGGCCAGCACGGCGCGCATCAGCGGCTGCTCGGCCAGGGCCCGGCCGAAGGCGTGGCGCTGGCGGGCATAGGCGATGGCCTGCACCGTGGCCTGGCGCAGGATGGCGGCGCTGCCGGCCACGCAGCTCAGGCGCGTGGTGGTCGCCATCTCGATGATCGTGGGGATGCCGCGGCCTTCCTCGCCCATCAGCAGGCCCCAGGCGCCGTCGAATTCCACCTCGCCGCTGGCATTGCTGCGGTTGCCCACCTTGTCCTTCAGGCGCTGCACGTGCACCGCGTTGAGCGTGCCGTCGGGCCGCCAGCGCGGCACGTAGAAGCAGGCGAAGGGGCCGCCCTCGCCGGTGCGCGCCACCACCAGGTGCGCGTCGCTCTGCGGGGTGGAGAAGAACCACTTGTGGCCGTGCAGCCGGTATTCGCCGCCGCGCCCGCCCGCGCCGACGGGCGTGGCCACGGTGGTGTTGGCGCGCACGTCGGAGCCGCCCTGCTTTTCGGTCATGCCCATGCCAAGCCAGACGCTGGATTTTTCCTGCGCGGGCCGGTCACGCGGGTCGTGGGTGCGGCTGTGGAGCTTGTCCTCCAGCTGCGCCCAAAGCGCGGGCTCCTTGCGCAGCAGCGGGATCGCGGCCTGCGTCATGGTGGCGGGGCACAGGGTGCCCTGCTCGACCTGGCCGTGCAGGTAAAAGCCCGCGGCCCAGGCGGTCCAGCGGCCGGGCCGGTCGCTGTCGAAGGGCATGGAGACCAGGCCCTGCGCGCGGTACATCGCCATGAGCGCGTCCCACGCGGGATGGAATTCGACCCGGTCGATGCGCCGGCCCCGGTTGTCGAAGCGGTGCAGTTGCGGCGTGTGGCGGTTGGCCTGTTCGGCCAGGGCCCCTGTCGCGGCCGTGCCGAGCTGCCGTGCGTAGGCGCCCAGGGCGGGCAGGGCGCCTTGCGCACCCGCGCGGCGCAGCCCGTCCTGCAGCGCGGCATCGGTGGCGAGCAGGTCGTAGTCGGTGCGTTCGGAAAACTGGTTGAAAACTGCGTGGGTGGTCTGGGCCATGGGTTGTCTCCTGCGCGTGGGGGCGCACCGTGCGCCCAGGCCGCCATGGTGCCCCCAATGGCACGGGCCTGCACGCCCTGGCGTGCGGTCAGGAGGCGGGTGCGGCCGCCTCGCGCAGGGCGCGCAGCATGCTGGCCACGGCCGCCCGGTCGGTGGTGTTCTCGCGCCAGTACATCGACACCGAGCCGAAGCCCGACAGCCGCACCGGCAGCACGCGCAGCGCGCCCATGTGCGAAAACCGCAGCGCCGCGCGGTGCGAGGCCATGCCGATCATGTCGCTGTGGCCCAGCAGCGTGAGGTTGAGCGTGACGGAGTTGGACTCCACGCTGCCCTGCGGCAGCGCATGCCCGGCGGTTGCCAGCGCGCCCTCCAGCGCATTGCGGATCGGCGTGCCGCGCGGCCAGACGAGCCAGCGGTAGGCCATGAGATCGCCCCATTCCAGCGCGCGCTCCTGCCGCAGCAGCGGGTGCTGCGGGCGCGCCACCAAATGGATGGGCTCCATGTACAGCATCTCGGTGTGGATGTGGGTGTCGTGCAGTTCGGGCGCGGAGCGGCCCACCACCACGTCCAGCTCGCCATGGGCCAGCTGCTGCATGAGCACGTTCATGGTGCTTTCGGCCAGCCGGATCTGTGCGCGCGGCAGCCACTCCAGCAGGCGCAGCACCGCCATGGGCACCACGTCGGACGCCGACGCACCCGAGGTGCCCACCGCCACCAGCCCGCTGCCGCCGTCGCGCAGGGCCTGCATGTCGTCGCGCGCGCTGTCCAGGTGGGCCTCGATGCGCCGGGCATGGGCGATCAGCGCCTCGCCCTGGGGCGTGGGCTTGAGCCCGCGCGCATGGCGCTCGAACAGCACCATGCCCAGGTCCTCCTCCAGTTCCTTGAGCCACTTGGAGAGCGCGGGCTGCGCGGTGTGGAGCAACTGCGCCGACTGGCTCATGTTGCCGGTCTGCGCCAGGCTCAAAAGCATCTGCAGCTGTCGCAGGCGCAGGCGGTGGGTCCAGTCCATGGGGTCGTCGGTGGTGTTGAAGGTATATCCAAAAGATTATGGATAAGACCAATAAATGATTTTACGGACTATCGACGGGTTCGAATAATCCGCCCCATGGACCGGCTGGCAGCGCGCATTCGAGCGCTTTGGCATGGCTGGCCGCAGACACAGGAGACAACGCATGGACACGCCCACCCTGGCATCGCCGCCTGCCGCCGCATCCGCCGACCGGCAGGCCTATTACGACCACATCGCCCGCCATGGCATGGCCCCGCTCTGGGAATCGCTGCACAGCCTGGTGCCGCGCGAACCCCGCCCGCGGGCCGTGCCCGCCTTCTGGAAATACGAGGACGTGCGCCCGCTGGTGATGCAGGCCGGCGACGTCATCAGCGCCGAGGAGGCGGTGCGCCGCGTGCTCATCCTGGAGAACCCCGGCCTGCCCGGCCGCGCCAGCATCACCTCCACGCTGTATGCGGGGCTGCAGCTCATCCTGCCCGGCGAGGTCGCGCCCAGCCACCGCCACACGCAGTCGGCGCTGCGCTTCATCGTGGAAGGGCAGGGTGCCTACACGGCCGTCAACGGCGAGCGCACCACCATGCACCCGGGCGACTTCATCATCACCCCCTCGTGGACCTGGCACGACCACGGCAACCCGGCGGTGGTGGACGGCGGCGAGCCCGTGGTCTGGCTCGATGGGCTCGACATTCCCCTCATCGGCCACCTGGATGCGGGCTTCGCGGAGAACTACCCCGAAGCGGTGCAGCCCGTGAGCCGGGCCGAGGGGCACAGCTTTGCCGCCTTCGGCCACAACATGGTGCCGGTGCGCCACCGTGCTGCGGAGGGCTCGACCTCGCCCCTCTTCAGCTACCCCTACGAGCGCAGCCGCGAGGCGCTGGACCGGCTGTTCCGCCAGGGCGAACTGGACGCCTGGGACGGCGTCAAGCTGCGCTACGTGAACCCCGCCACCGGGGGGTGGCCCATGCCCACCATGGCCACGTTCATGCAGTTCTTGCCGGCCGGCTTCCAGGGCCGCACCTACCGTGCCACCGATGCGACCGTGTTCAGCGTGGTCGAGGGCCAGGGCACGGCGCGCATCGGCGAGCGCACCTTCCAGTTCGGCCCGCGCGACACCTTCGTCGCCCCCTCATGGGCGCCCGTGCAGCTGGCCGCGACGCAGGACGCGGTGCTGTTCAGCTATTCCGACCGCCCGGTGCAGGCCGCCCTGGGCCTGCTGCGCGAAGAGCGCCTGTGAGCCGCTGCGCATCCTGAATCTTCAATCCCCGTTTGAAAGACATCTCCATGGCCTTCGTGTTTCCCGCTCCTCCCTCCGTTGCCGTGCCCGTTGCAGGCAGCGGCGATGCCTTCGCCGTGCGCCGCGTCTACTGCGTGGGCCGCAACTACGCGGCCCACGCCCGCGAGATGGGGTTCGATCCCGACCGCGAGCCGCCCTTCTTCTTCTGCAAGCCGGCCGATGCCGTCATCCCCGTGGCCCATGGCGAGACGCTGCGCTTGCCGTACCCCTCGCGCACGGACAACTTCCACTACGAGGCGGAACTGGTGGTCGCCATCGGCAAAGCGGGCAGCGACATCGCCCGCGAGAACGCGCTGCAGCACGCCTGGGGCTATGCCGTGGGCCTGGACATGACCCGCCGCGACCGGCAGATGGAGATGCGCCAGATGGGCCGGCCCTGGGAGATCGGCAAGGCCTTCGATGCCTCCGCGCCCATCGGCCCCATCCACCGCGCCAGCGACGTGGGCCACTTCGAGCAGGCCGGCATCTGGCTCACCGTGAACGGCGCGGACCGCCAGCGCAGCGACGTGTCGCACCTGATCTGGTCGGTGGCCGAGACCATCGCCGACCTTTCCACCTGGTTCCGGCTGGAGCCGGGCGACCTGATCTACACCGGCACCCCTGAAGGCGTGGGCCCGGTGGTGCGCGGCGACCGCATGGTCGTGGGCGTGGACCGCCTGGGCGAGCTGCGGGTGGACGTGGTCTGACGCCGTGGAGCCCGCCGTGCAGCTCTACAGCTTCTTCAACAGCTCCACCTCGTACCGGGTGCGCATCGCGCTGGCCCTCAAAGGGCTGCCCGCCGACTACCACGGGGTGAACATCCGCACCGGTGAGCACCGCGCGCCGGGCTATGCCGAACTGAATGCCTCGCGCGTCGTGCCCACGCTGGTGGATGGCGACTTCGCCCTGGGCCAGTCGATGGCCATCCTCGACTACCTGGACCAGCGCCACCCCGAGCCGCGCCTGATCCCGCTGGAGCCCCGGCTGCGTGCCCGCGTGCTGGAGCTGGCGAACGTGATCGCCTGCGACATGCACCCCGTCAACAACCTGCGCATCCTGAAGTACCTGCAAGGGCCGCTGGGCTTGAGCGCGGCGCAGAAGGATGCGTGGTACGCCCACTGGGCGGCCGAGGGCTTCGAGGCTGTGGAGCGGCTGCTGGCCAGGCACGGTGACGGCGGTGGCCCCTGGTGCTTTGGCGACCAGCCCACGCTGGCCGACGTGTGCCTGGTGCCCCAGGTGGCCAACGCGCTGCGCGCAGGCTGCGACCTCCAACCCCATGCGCGTGCCATGGCCGTGTACGCGCACGCCGAACGGCACCCCGCCTTCATCGCGGCCCGACCGCAGGAGCAGCCTGACTACCAGCCTTGATTTTTCCTGTGGTCCCCGGCCCATGAGCCACCCCCATCCCTACAAGACGGAGAGAGACAAAATGACCCCATCCATGGCCGCCGGCATTCCGGCGGCAGACCGCGCCGCCTTCGGGCCGCTTCAGCTGCGCGTGACGCTGCTGTGCGCCATCGTCGCCATGCTCGACGGCTTCGATACCCAGTCCATCGCCTACGTGGCGCCGCGCATCGCGGAAGACTGGGGGCTCAAGCCCTCGGAGTTCGGGCCCATCTTCGCGGCCGGCCTCTTCGGTCTCATGGCCGGCGCCTTCCTGCTCAGCCCGGCCGCCGACCGCTGGGGCCGCAAGAAGATCATCCTGCTGTCCACCTTCATCTTCGGCCTGTTCGCGCTGCTCACGGCCTGGGCCACCAGCATGAACGAGCTGCTGGCCTACCGCTTCATCACCGGCGTGGGCCTGGGGGCGGCCATGCCCAACATCATCGCTCTGACCAGCGAATATGCGCCGCAGCGCCTGCGCGCCACGCTGGTCACGGTGATGTTCTGCGGCTTTCCGCTCGGCTCCACGCTGGGCGGGCTGATCTCCAGCTGGCTCATCGCGCATTTCGACTGGCACTCGGTGTTCGTGCTGGGCGGCGTGCTGCCCCTGCTGCTGCTGCCGGTGCTGGCCGCGCTGCTGCCCGAATCGCTGCGCTACCTGGCCGCCAGCGGCGCCGCGCCCGCGCGCTACGAGCCCATCGTCAAGAGCGCCTACCCGGACGAAGACCCGGCCACGGTGATGGCCGGGCTGCGCGGCGAGGCCGCGGGCGTGCAGGCGGGCTTCTCGGTGTTCGAACTGTTCCGCCATGGCCGACTGCCCACCACCATGCTGCTGTGGCTGGCGTTCTTCATGAACCTGCTGGTCATGTACTTCCTGGTCAACTGGCTGCCCACGCTGCTCAAAAGCGCCGGCCTGCCGCTGGAAAAGGCCATTCTCTCCACCGCCATGCTCAACCTGGGCGGCGTGGTCGGCGCGCTCGCGCTGGGCCGGCTCATCGACCGCTTCAGCGCCTACACCGTGCTGGGCGCGGCCTACGCCGCCTCGGCCGGCTTCATCGCGCTGATCGCCTTCAGCGGGCAGAACCTCACGGGCCTGCTGGCCGGCGCCGCGCTCTCGGGCTTCGGCGTGGTGGGCGCGCAGATCGGCTGCAACGCGCTGGCCGCCGCCATTTACCCCACCCACATCCGCGCAACCGGCGTGGGCTGGGCCCTGGGCGTGGGCCGCATCGGCGCCATCGTCGGCCCGCTGGCAGGCGGCACCCTGCTGGCCGCGGCCTGGACGCCCGCGTCCATCATCCTGGTGGCCGCCGTGCCCGCGGTGCTGGCGGCTGCAGCGGTGCTGCTGCTCGGGCGTGTGCGCAGGGACGCCTGAGCCGAGCGCCCATTCAAGCCAAAACGGCCCGCAGCGCATAGGGAGCGCGCACCATGGCATCCAAAAGCATAGCAATGCAGTCGGAGCCGACCGGCGACAGGCAGGCCATGGAATGCGCCATCCGCAGGTGGACCACCGATGCCGTTCCTGCCGCGCAGCGGGCGGACTACTGGGTCGGCGCGGTCTGCGACTGCTTCCTCGACATGGAGGTGGAGCCCAGCCAGCGCCAGGCTTTTTCGGCCACGCTCGCCTCCATGCCCTGCGGCGGCTTGCGCGTCAACCGCGTGAGCGGCAGCGCGCAGCGCGTGCGCCGCACCTTGCAGGGCATTCGCCGCAGCGGGGGAGACAACTTCTACTACCTGCTCTGCAAGGAGTCGTCGCCCTGCCACGTCGCGCAGGACGATGCCGGCGCCGCGCGCCTGCTGCCCGGCGACCTGGCACTGATCGACTCGCGCCGCCGCTATTTGCTGGAGTTTCCCGAGGCGGTGGACACCGTCTCCATCCAGATCCCCATCGGCTGGCTGGACACCTGGCTACCCGTCGCCGACCGCTGGCTGGGCCGGCGTTTGGACGGCGCCGCCGAATGGGGCCGGGTGCTGAGCGCCTACGTGACCCAGTTGCGCGCCGAACAGCCCGCCCGCCTGGGCACGCTGCAGGCCGAGCACCTGGGCGGCCTGTTGTCGCTGGCCTGCGGCGCTGCGCCTGAAGCGCCGCCGCGCCCCGGCCTGCTGCAGCGCATCGAGCACTGCGTGCGCCAGCGCTTTGGCGAGCACGGCCTCACCGCCGCCGACGTGGCCGATGACGTGGGCGTGTCGCTGCGCACCCTGCACCGCGCCCTGTCGGCGGGCGGCAGCACCTTTGCGCTGCTGCTCATGCGCGAGCGCATGGCGGTGGCGCAGCGCATGCTGCATGCGCCCTCCCACCGGCACCTGACGGTGGCCGAGATCGGCCGGCGCGCGGGCTTTCTGGACACATCGCACTTCGCGCGCGCCTGCCGCCAGTGGTGCGGCAGAACCCCCGCGCAGGAGCGCTGCGCGCCAACGCAAGCCTTCGTCAGCCCGCACTGACACGGCCTGGATTCAGTCGGGCAACCAGGCAAGGGTCGCCGCAGACAGTGCCGCAGCATGGCAATGCGGAGCCAACCAGCTCGGTCGGTTGAAGGCTCGCCGCACGGCACGCAGCGTCCGCCACGCTGGCACGCATCGGCCATCCGCGGCCCGGCAGGCGCGACACCATGGGTCTCCCACATCACAAGGAGACAACGACATGGCGGACACCTACGTTCTGGTCCACGGCGCCTGGCACACGGGCGACACGCTGCAAGCCACCGCGGAGCACCTGCGCGCACGCGGCCACACCGTGCACTGCCCCACGCTGCCGGGCAACCGCCCCGGCGACGGCACGGCCCCGCTGGGCCTGCAGGATGCGATCGACGGGCTGGTGCTGTTCCTCGCATCGAACGACCTGCGCGAAGTGCGGCTCGTCGGCCACAGCTACGGCGGCATGCTGCTGTCCGGCGCCGCCGACCGCGTGCCCGAACGCATCCGGCGGCTGGTCTATGTGAACGCCTTCGTTCCGCTGCCCGGCGAGGCCCTGTGCGACATGGCCCCCCCGCACTACCGCGCCATGTTCGAGGGCCTCGCGGCCGCTGGCGGCGGCGGCGTGCAACTGCCCTTCGAGGTCTGGCGCGAATGCTTCATCAACGACGCCGATGCCGATCTGGCGCGCAGCACCTACGCCCTGCTGCACCCGCAGCCGCTGCGCTGCCTGACCGACCCCATCGCCCTGTCGCAGCCCACTGCCGCGCTGGCGCTGGGCAAGTCGTACCTGAACTGCCGCGAAGACACCGCGCTGCCGCACAGCCTGCCCTGGCACCCGCGCCTGTCGGAACGGCTGGGCCTGTTCCGCTACGTGGAGGCGGGCGGCAGCCACGAGGCGCTGTTCACCGACCCCGAAGGCTTCGCGCGCGGCATCGAGCGGGCCGGCCGGGACTGATCGGCAGGTGCCGCTGCGGCGCCCACGCCGCAGCACGGCAACGCGAAGCGAAGACACAGACAAATCAATCCAGGAGACGACACCATGCAAGGCATCGCAAACCACCACATCACCGCGCGCTGTTTCTCTGCGCGGCACGCTTGCCCTGGCGCTCGGGCACGCCAGGCCGCCGCGGTCTTGGCCGTGGCAACCGCTGTCGGCAGCCTCATCGCGGCACTGCCCGCACAGGCATACGCGCAGACCCCGGCATCGCCGGATGCGTCATCGCCCTCGCCCTGGCGCATCTACGCGGGCCCCGCGCACATCG
Organism: Acidovorax sp. SUPP1855; assembly: GCF_030158955.1. Lineage (NCBI taxonomy): Bacteria > Pseudomonadati > Pseudomonadota > Betaproteobacteria > Burkholderiales > Comamonadaceae > Acidovorax > Acidovorax sp. SUPP1855. Next base: position 193,266 of record NZ_BQXI01000006.1, read on the forward strand.
ACTTCAGCACGTCGGCCGAAGTGCGGGCCGGCGGGCAACTGGTGCCCGGCGCCAGCGCCAAGGCCGACTCCAACGACAGCATCGGCTTCGGCGCCATCTACGACTTCCACCCAGGCTGGAGCGCCGAACTCGCCCTGGGCCTGCCGCCCACCACCGCGCTCAAGGGCACCGGCGCCCTGGCTGGCGCGGGCACTTTGGGCAAGGTGAAGTACGGCCCCGCCGTGCTTTCCGTGCGCCGCCAGCTGTGGGATGGCGGCCCCGTGCGGCCCTACATCGGCGCTGGCATCAACTACACGCTGGTGCTGGAATCCCGCGACGGCTTCGTGTCGGACCTGAAGGTGAAGAACGGTATCGGCCCCGTGCTGCAGGCCGGCTTCGAGGTGCCGCTGGATGCGCGCTGGAGCTTCTTCGTCGATGCCAAGAAGATCTGGCTCAAGACCACGGCGACCGGCACGCTGCCGGTACTGGGCGGGGCGTCCGCACATGCGAAGGTGCGGCTGGATCCGCTGGTGGTGACGGCGGGGGTGGGTTATCGGTTTTGAGGAGGGTGTTCGTCCGGGTGAGCCGGTGGACAAGGCGTATCAGGGTGAGGCTCCGATACGCCACTATCGCTTTTGAAACACTGCTTTTCAGCGATTGCACTCGATCAAAGACGAGGCTTCGACGGCAGCTGTGGGACCAGAAGCGTACCTCCAATTTAGGGAAAGGAATTTCGTAGGAGGAATAAAGTACGGGGTGATGACATGCAACAAGGGTTATCGGCGACCGGAGCGCTCTGCGGCGCAAGCGCAAATCGTCCGAGCACAGGAGGGGTGCAGGCCGCCATCCGAGAGAACCGAGATTCCCAGGAAGGCTGCCTCATCCGGCCACGCCAGGGACGTGGACCTCTACCGGCACAGCCGCAGCGATTTGCTGCGCGACTTGAGCATACAGATCCTGCTCCACAGTCGGTGCTTCGATTGAAATCAGCAGGCTGTAGCGCGCCGACCGGTCGAAGCGCTGGTGCGAGCTGCGGTTGCGCCACCAGCCCATAGCGGGAAACACGGCCAGCTGGCCGCGGTTGGCGAGCTCGACCGCCGTGCCTGTCCAGCTGTCGGACAGCAGGGAGCCGCGGGCTCGTAGCTTCTCCCCGATGGTCCAGCCGGCATCCCCACCGGACGCAGCGCCAGGCAGACCTTGCTCATCAGCGTCGGCCTGTGCGTTGATGCGCCGTTTGAACTCAAGTTGGCTCTCAAGTGGCCGACGCACTGCGAAGCGCAGCGCGTGCGACTGGTAAGCGTATTTGTCGATGCCACCGCGCTCGCCCGGATTGGGTTCGACGAAATAGGACAAGGTCACGCGCAAGGTGACTGGTACGTTGCCCAAAGCCGCCAGCACGTCGGTCGGCCAAGGCAAGTCATGCAAATGCAACTCTCGGGTCTTGATGCCTCCTTGATCGGCCTTGTAGTACGGCTGGAGTTGGTCTTGCACAATCATTGTCAGGGAGTTGCTTGCGCTGTACAGAGCCCGCTCCAAGCTTGGCACGCCGTAGCCACAGTGGCGCAGCAGACTGCGCAGGGTCTGCCTGCTTCGCACGCCCCCAGGCGTGTAGGCGTCAAGCATGGGCTGGGTCCACCGCGCCGAATGCACCATCAAGCCCCGCACCGTCTCCGGCCAGAAGCCAGGATAGGCCGCAGCGATCCTGGCGCACATGCCCGCAGCCAGCGCTGTAGCTGCGCTGGTGGCCCAGCTCAGCGCGAACATGCGCTCGTGAGGTAGGTGACTAATCGTCAGCAGGGATAGGCTGTTCATCTGGCAGGCGAAGCCTGTAGGCTCAATGGCGGTATTGCCGCCTTCCATCACGATGTCAGGCTTAAAAGGCCATCCGCTCTGCCAAGTCGCTGAGGTCGTGGTGTATGGACTCAGGTGGCCAGCAGGTGCGACTGCTACATACTGTGGTGCGTCGTCTTCGGTAATGGTGGTCAGTTCGGAGCAGGCGCCGACCGTCAGGGCATTCCATGCCTGACCCGGGTCGTGTACCGAACAGGTCGCCAGGCTGTGGGGGTAAGTTGCCCAGGCGTGGGGATCGGCGGTGTTTCCCGCGCACAGGACGAAGAGCCGTGGCGCACGGCCCTTGCCGTCGTAGTCGCAAGCCAGGCGGTCTACCTCGGCAGACCAGGACGACGGCCGGCCGCGGTCCAGTGCGTCGGTGGAGGAAACCGCCATGGCAAACACCCGTCGGCGCTCCGGATCGGTGATCTCGACGCGAGCCACGGCTTCGGCCGTGATAACGCCGTAGGATTCGCCTTCGTTGTCGCCCGCCCAGCGCAGCACCTTGACCGATTCGAGTCGGTGGGCAACCTGTAGCGGCATCTGATCGGCCAGCACATGGGTCAGGTCGCCTAGGAGTGCCAGACCCGCGAGTTCAGTGCCATGCCCGTCGCCATCATCTGGGCCCCATGCCGGCTCGATCGCATGGCGGTCGGCATCGGCGACAAAAGGTGCCAGCAGGGGGTGCCCGTGGTTGACTCCGGTATCGAGCAAGGTAACGTAGGCATCGCCTGCTGGCTGTGGCTGTAGGCGCGCCTGCAGTTCCTGATGCCAATCAGCCTGTTCGTGTGGGAGCAGGCTGGCGAAGAATTCCGCCGTCGTCTTGGCCCGGCGCAGCTCTGCCACCATGTTGAGCACCAGCGATGACTGCAGCAATTGTTCCTTGCTGCCGTGGAACTGGGCGACGATGCGCTCGGGAAAGTACAGCACCCGCTCGCTCACGAGCAGCCCTGCCAAGCGAGCCACAGTCCTGAAGTCGGCGAGGGTCTGCTGCGCCTCCCTGCCCAGCGGCAGCCAGGCCTCCCACCAAATCGCATCAGCATCATTGGCTGGCAGAGCCTCGGCTGCATCGGTCCAGAGCGATTCGAAGCTCGCCACCCGCAGGGTCCGGATGGCGTCGATCAGCTTGCGGTTGTCGCGCGGCGCGCCGTTGACGTCGGTCTTGTAGTCGACGTATTCGCTGACCAGCTTCTCGAAATGCGTAAGCTTGCCTTCGGGCACAAAAACGGTGGCCAGTACTTGGTCATTGTGCTTTCGGACGTTCATCAGCTCGATGCCCTGCTTGTCTCGAGCCAGACTCTCGGCAGCGAGCGCGATAGCTTGCTCACTCTCGAACTCGACCTGGATGCCGAGGGCGCTCTGCACATTGAGCGAATGCAACTGCGCTGTGCGCTCCTTCTGCTCGATAGCCACGACTGCGAGTTGCGCACGTAGGTGTTGGCCGTGCGGCTGTCGGTCCTTGGCCGGCGTTGCCGGCAGGGGATCGCGCGCCTGCTGTTTGGCTGTGTAGTTTTCGACAGTACTCGTGTTCTGCGGGAACAGGTGCTGACGATGCTGCGGATCTTGTGTCGCCATACCTTGAGTGTGTGCCCTACCTATTGTTCGGATTGGTGTTTAAGTCCGTGATGCCGGAGAGCGGCGTCGGACCGAGTGGCGTTGCTGCAGCAACAATTTCACAGTCTCGACCGGGACGCAGTCCTGGTCGTGCATGACGGCCTCCTTGACCGCATCGCCGACGGCGCGTGTGATCTCGGCATGGCTCAGGCCCGCAGCCTCAGTGGACAGGCTAGCAATGGCCTTCGGCGACTTAAGGAAGTTTCCCAGGCGCATACGCAGCAGCGCCCGGACTTCGTCGGCAGACGGCACGTGGTATTCGACTAGGTCGTCAAAGCGCCTGAAGAGCGCTTCGTCTAGGATATCCACGTGGTTGGTGGCTGCGACGATGACGCTGCTGGATTCGTCCTGTTCGATCATCAACAGAAAGCTGTTGAGGATGCGGCGGATCTCCCCAACGTCGTTGGTCAAGCCCCGCTGGCTGCCTATTGCATCGAACTCGTCAAAGAAGTAGACGCCCCGGGTCGTCGCTGCGGCATCAAAGACTTGCCGCAGCTTCGCGGCCGACTCGCCCATGAACTTGGTGATGAGGGCGTCTAGCCGGACTACGAACAGCGGAATGCCCAACTCGCCGGCAAGCGCCGCCGCCGTCATCGTCTTACCCGTGCCGGAAGGCCCTACCAACAGTAGCTTGCGTCGCGGCTGCAGCCCGTGGCTGCGCAGCTTCGCAAGGTGGCGCTGTTCCTTCAGGACCTGCTTAAGGCCATTGAGCACAACAGGTGCCAAGACCATGTCTGACAGTCGTTTGGACGGGTAAGACACACTCAGCAGCGACGACAGCTCGCCCTTGGGACGAGCTAGCGGAATAGCTGCCTCCGAACCTGTCGCGTTGCGCCGCGCCTTTGCCGCGTCGATCAGCCCGCGCAACTCCTCGGCGAGCTTTCCGTGGCCTTGCTTAGCCTCATGCGCTGCCATCTGCATAGCGACGCTGTAGAAATGGCGCTCGTCTCCCTCCGCGTGGGAGCGGATGAGTGCTTTGAGTTGGTCGCCATTTGCCATGTGCCCCTGATTATCAGGCCCAGCGTCGGCAAAACCCAAATGCGGATTAACGCGCGGGCTGCTGTATCTACGTCGGCTTGGCCACAGGTCTCCAGTTTCCGCTTTGGGTGCACAGCTGCCGTCTGAGTGTTTCCACAGAACGCCAGCAATCAGCCTGTAGGCAACATTGCGCCGCTCTGCTCCAGGTAGACAAGCGTCGCCACAGCAATATGTCCATAAACGTAGTGGCTAATTCATGAGGATGTGCCATGCCCCTCCCTCACTCCCCCTCCGCAAACATCTCCACCAACACCCCCCGCAGCCACTGGTTCCCCGGATCCCGGTGGTATTTCGTGTGCCAGAACAGGTTGATCGCCACCTGCGGCAGTTTGGCCGGGTGGGGTGCATAGGCCAGACCGAAGGGCTCGGCCATGCTCTGGGCCATTTTCTCGGGCACGGTGGCGACCATTTGCGTGGCCTGCAGGATGTGGCCGATGGCGACGAAATGCGGCACGGTGAGCCGCACGTCGCGGGTCACACCCATGCGCTCCAGCAGTTCGTCCACCTTGCCGTGGCCCGTGCCTTCGGAGACGACGACCACGTGCTCCGCCTTGGAAAAATCCGCCAGTGCGATGCTGCGGCGCTTGTGCAGCGGGTGGCCCTCGCGGAACAGGCACACATAGGGTTGGCGGAACAGCCGGCGCTGGAAGAAGCCGGCCTTGAGCTGCGGCAGCAGGCCCACGGCCAGGTCCACTTTGCCGGCTTCCATGGCGTCCTTCAGGTCGGTGGCTGAATTGCGCACGGTGGTCAGGCGCACGCCCGGTGCGACCTGGGCCAGCCGCTCCAGCAGGCGGGGCAGGAAGTAGATCTCGCCGATGTCCGTCATGCCCACCTTGAACACGCGCCGGCTGGTGGCGGGATCGAACCCCAGCTTGTGGTTGAGGGCGCCGTGGATCATGGCCAGCGCGTACGACACCGACTCCGCCAACTGGTCGGCATAGGGCGTGGGCTGCATGCCCTGGGCCGTGCGCAAGAAAAGCTCGTCACCCAGCAGGCGGCGCAGCCGCGCCAGCGCGTTGCTCACCGCCGGTTGCGTCAGGCCCAGGTTTTCCGCGGCCTGCGACACCTTGCGCGTCACCAGCAGCTGCTGAAAGACCACCAGCAAATTCAGATCGATGTCTTCCAGTTCCACGGGGCACCTTTATTCATCAGGGTGATGCGGTGTATTCACGCCATTCTATTGGCTGATTATCGGATCGCGGGAATGATCGGGGCCATAACAACGACCGTGAGTGAGACAACCCGATGGAACTGCATATCGAGCCGCTGGGCCGCGTGCTGCCCGTGGCGCCGGGCGCCAACCTGCTGGAAGTGCTGCGCGAGCACCAGATTCCCGTTTCCTACAGTTGCATGGCCGGGCGCTGCGGCACTTGCCGCTGCAAAGTGCTATCTGGGGAGGTGATCGATGCGGGCCAGGCGCTGCGCATGCCGCCGCTGGGCGGCGGCGAGGGGCAGTACGTGATGGCCTGCCAGACGGTGCTGAGCGAGTCCTGCACCATCGAGATTCCCGAGCCCGACGAGGTGGTGGTGCACACCGCCCGCACGCTCAAGGCCACGGTGACGGCGGTGGAAACGCTCACGCACGACATCCGCCGCCTGCGCCTCAAGCCGGCCAAGCCGCTGGACTTCTCGCCGGGGCAGTACGCGCAGTTGCAGTTCGGCCCGGGCCTGGTGCGGCCGTATTCGATGGCCGGGTTGCCGCACGATGACGAACTCGAATTCCACGTGCGGCTGGTCGAGGGCGGTCAGGTGTCCACCCATGTGGCCCAGGTGCTGGCCGTGGGCGATGCGGTGCGCGTGAGCGGGCCGCTGGGCTCGGCCTACCTGCGCCGCAAATACGAGGGCCCCATGCTCTGCGTGGCGGGCGGCACGGGGCTGGCGCCGATCCTCTCCATCGTGCGCGGCGCGCTGGAGTCGGGCATGCCCAACCCCATCCACGTCTATGCCGGCGCCCGATCGGCGCGCGACGTCTACGGCCTGCCGTGGCTGAAAGATCTGCAGCAGCGGCACCCGCAATTGCAGGTGCATGCCGTGGTGGCCGCGGCCGATGCGGCGCCGGGCCAGCGCATGGGCCTGGTCACCGACGCGATCGCGCAGGACTGGCCCACGCTGGAAGGCTGGCGCGCCTACCTGTGCGGATCGCCGCCCATGGTGGAGGCCGTGTCGCTGCTGGCGCGCCAGCGTGGCGTCGCCGCCGAGCACCTCTATGCGGATGCCTTCTACGCCAGCACGCCGTGAGGCAGGGGCCAGCGCCCCTTCCTGCGCGCCCTTCCTTCTCTTGATTCGCAGCGCCCCATCACAAGCCCCAAGGAGACAACGCCATGAGTACGCCCCACCCCGTCTTCCCACTGCATCCGACCTGGGAAAGCCCCGGCACGCACCGCGTGCCCTTCGCGGCCTACACCAGCGAGGACATCTACCGCCGCGAACTGGAGCGGTTCTTCTACCGCAGCCACTGGTGCTACGTGGGCCTGGAGGCCGAGGTGCCGAACCCGGGCGACTTCAAGCGCACGGCCATCGGCGAGCGCTCCGTCATCCTGGTGCGTGGCGAAGACATGCAGCTGCACGTGGTGGAGAACGTGTGCGCGCACCGCGGCATGCGGTTTTGCCGGGAGCGCCATGGCAACCGCAAGGAGTTCGTCTGCCCCTACCACCAGTGGAACTACAAGCTCGACGGCGCGCTGCAGGGCGTGCCTTTCCGGCGCGGCGTCAAGCAGGACGGCAAGGTCCACGGCGGCATGCCGGCGGATTTCAAGCTGGAGGAACACGGCCTGACGCGGCTCAAGGTGGCCACGCGCGGCGGCGTGGTTTTTGCCTCGTTCGACCACGGCGTGGAGTCGCTGGAGGATTTCCTCGGGCCGGTGATCCTGGGTTACTTCGATCGCCTGTTCAACGGCCGCAAGCTCAAGATCCTGGGCTACAACCGCCAGCGCATTCCGGGCAACTGGAAGCTGATGCAGGAGAACATCAAGGACCCCTACCACCCCGGTCTGCTGCACACCTGGTTCGTGACCTTCGGCCTCTGGCGGGCCGACAACAAGTCGGAGCTGAAGATGGATGCGCGCCACCGCCACGCGGCCATGGTGTCCACACGCGGCGAGGCCAAGAAGCAGTCCGACGTGTCCAACGTCTCCAGCTTCAAGGCCGGCATGCAGCTGGAAGACCCGCGCTTTCTCGACATCGTGCCCGAGCCCTGGTGGGGCGGGCCCACGGCGGTGATGACCACGCTGTTCCCCAGCGTGATCCTGCAGCAGCAGGTCAACAGCGTTTCCACGCGCCACATCCAGCCCGTGGGGCACGATGCCTTCGATTTCGAATGGACGCACTTCGGCTTCGAGGACGACACCGAGGAGATGACCGAGCGCCGCCTGCGCCAGGCCAATCTGTTCGGGCCGGCGGGCTTCGTCTCGGCCGACGACGGCGAGGTGATCGAGTTCTCGCAGCAGGGCTTCGAGCAAAAGCCTTTCCATCGCGCGCTGGTGGAACTGGGCGGCCGGGAGGTGGGAGACACCGACCACATGGTCACCGAAACGCTGATCCGCGGCATGTACGAGTACTGGCGCAGCGTGATGGAAAAGGAGGACTGAACCATGGACGCCCAATCCACCGCGATCGAATTCGCCGACTACTTCGCCCTGCAGCAGCTCTATTCCGACTACGCCGCCGCGCTCGACGCGGCGCAGTGGGACCGGTGGCCCGGCTTCTTCACCGAAGACTGCCTCTACCGCCTGCAGCCGCGCGAGAACTACGAGCGCGGCCTGCCGCTGGCCACGCTGTCGTTCGACAGCCAGGGCATGCTCAAGGACCGCGTCTACGGCATCCGCGAAACGCTGTTCCACGACCCGTATTACCAGCGCCACTTGATCGGTGCGCCGATCGTGCGGCAGGCCGGGGAGGGCCGCTGGGCGTGCGAGGCGAACTACGCCGTCTTTCGCACCAAGCTCTCGGAGCCTTCCACGGTGTTCAACGTCGGGCGCTACCTGGACGTGGTGGTGCGCACGCCCGAGGGCCTGCGCTTCGCCCGCAAGGAGTGCATCTACGACAGCGAAATGATCCCGAATTCCATCATCTACCCCATCTGAGAGGAGACACACCATGCCAGCAATCGACACCGGATGGACCGAGGCGACCCCGCGCGCCGACCTGCCCGAGGACGACGTGGTGGGCGTGACCGTCGAGGGACGCGACGTGGCGCTCTACACCGTGGACGGCGAAGTGTTCGCCACCGACAACCTGTGCACGCACGGCAATGCGCGGCTGTGCGACGGCTTCCTGGAGGGGCACGAAATCGAGTGCCCGTTGCACCAGGGCCGCTTCGACGTGCGGGACGGCAGCGCGCTGTGCGCGCCGCTCACCCAGGGCCTGCGCAGCTACCCCGTCCGTGTGGAGCAGGGAACGGTGTACCTCAAGCTCGCTTGACGCGAGGCGGCATGCGCCGCCGTCTCAGGTGGGCGCCGCCAGCGTGCCGCGCGGCGTCTGGAACTGGAACCCCTCCACCACGCTTTTCAGCCGCCCGGCGTGCTCCAGCAGGCTGGCCGCCGCGGCGGAGGACTGTTCGACCAGCGCGGCGTTCTGCTGGGTCATGTGGTCGAGCTCGGTGACCGACGTGCTCACGCGGCCCAGGTCGCTGGACTGGCCTTCGACCGACGTGCTGATGGTGCCCACCACCTGCGAGGCGCGCCGTGCGCAATCGACCACGTTCTGCATGTTGCGGCCCGCGTCGGCCGCCAGCGTGCTGCCGCGCTCGGCCTGCGCCACCGAGGCGGCGATCAGCGTGCGCACCTCGCGTGCGGCCTCGGCGCTGCGCCCGGCCAGGGCCCGCACCTCGCTGGCCACCACGGCGAAGCCCCGGCCCTGCTCGCCGGCACGGGCGGCTTCCACGGCCGCGTTCAGCGCCAGGATGTTGGTCTGGAAGGCGATGCCGTCGATCACGCCCACGATGTCGGCAATGCGGCCGGCGCTGGAATGGATGCCCTCCATGGTGGCCACCACCTCCGTCACCACGCCGCCGCATCGCTCGGCCAGTTGCGTGGCCTCCTGCGTCAGGCGGCGCGCGGCCACGGCCTCCTGCACGCTGTGGCGCACCACGCCGTCCAGCTGCTCCATGGACGCGGCGGCCTCCTGCAGGTGCGAAGCGGTGCGCTCGGTGCGCTGGCTCAGGTCGCGGTTGCCGGAGGCGATCTCGCCCGAAGCCGACGCCAGGCCGGCCGCAGCCTGATGCACGTCCGCCACCACGCCGTTGAGGCGCCCCAAGGCGCCCTGCAGCGCCCGGGCCGCCGCGCTGCGCACGACCACATGGCCCACGTCCAGCGACAGCTGGCCGTTCGGCTGCAGGCGGCACAGCTGCTGCAGCTCGGCCGACTCGATGGCGTCGGCCCGCGTACGCATGGCGATGGCGACTTCCACCGCGGTCTGCACCACCACGAAGCTGGCATGGATGAGGATGCGGCCGAAGTCGGGCTCGGTCAGGCAATAGATCGGCAGCCCCGCCAGTTGCAGCCGGTCGAACGCGATGTGGTGCACGGCGATCAGCCCCGCCGCGAATAGGATGGGCCGCCAGTCGCGGTAGGCCAGCAGGAAGGCCAGGAACACGAAGACGCCGAAGTGCATTTCGGTGGCGCCCAGGCTGAGCTGGATGTGCAGCGCCACCATGCCCATGCCGGCCACCACCATGGCCAGGCGGCTGAGCAGCGTGCCGCGTGCCAGCAGGTAGGCCAGGGCGGCCAGGCCCGTCAGCCCCAGGCCCCACAGCGCGGCGGTGCCGGGCCGGCCGTGCACCACGCCGATCCAGAGGGCGATACCCCAGCCCAGGGCGACGATGCCCAGCAGGAGGGCGTCGGCCCGGCGGCCGATCGCATGCAGGGCGTCGTGCGCGCCCATGGAGATGTCGTGGATGCCTTCGCCTCGTGCCATGCGGAATGCTCCCTGCAGTTTCGTTGGGACAGGCCGCGGGGCAGGCAACGCATGGGGTTGCTCCCGAGAATCGGAACCAGCAATCAGGACGCGGCGGGAAACATGTTGTAACGCAGCGGGCCCTAAGGCGTCAACCGAAAAGGTGTGGCGGGGCCTTTCTGCTCAGGCAGGCAAGGCCGGCGGTTGTGCAGGCGCCGGGCCACTGTGGCCGGCAGCCCGCTGCGCCAGCCAGAAGACGGGCAAGGCCAGCACCGCACATCCCGCCAGCACGGCGAACGCGAGGCCGAAATGCCCTTGCGCACCGACTACGCTGTTGGCAACGGCGGGGCTCAGCGCGGCGCCCACGCCTTGCAGCGTCATCACCAGCCCCAGCGCGGTGTTGTAGCGGCCGCTGCCGCGCACGTACCGTTCCACCATCAGCGGAGTGGCCACGCCCAGCGCGCCGGCCGCCAGGCCATCGAGCACCTGCACCGGAATGTTGGCCCAGGCATCGGGGATGGCCCAGGCGATGACGCACCGCACGGGGAGCGCCAGGATGGCGATGTAGACGAACACCTGCAGGTCCCACCGCCGGCTGCGCGACACCCACAGGGCCACCGGCACCATGGTGAGTTGCGCGACGACGATGGCAACGCCCGTCCACAGCAGCGGGGACGAGTCGGGCACCGTGGCGGCGAGCCGCTGGTTCAGCAGCGGCAACATGGACGCATTGCCCAGATGAAAGAGCGCACAGGCCAGCCCGAAGCACCACAGCGCGCGGTGGCCCAGAAACGCGCGGAAACCTTCGGGTGCCACGGCTTCGGGGTGGGAGGAGGGGGCAGGCTTGGCACCGTCGGCTTCGGCGCCGCGCGCGGCCACATGGTCGATGTCGCCCGGCCGGATCGCCCGCAGGCACGCCAGCGCACCCACGGCCATGGCGGTCATGACGACGAGCATCCAGGGCGCGCCCATCCAGTGCGCAAAGGCCGCGGCCCCCAGCGCGGACACGATGTTGCCGGCATGGCTGTAGGCCTCGTTGCGGCCGGTCTGGTGGCGCAGGCCGGCGCTGCGCGCCAGCCCGAGCGTGAGCGCGGCCAGTGCGGCCGCCAGCACGGCGCCGGCAGCGCCGGTGAGCACCTGCGACAGAACGAGCAGGCTGGGCGACCGGGTCAGGAAGGCGACGGCGCTGGCGCCCAGCACCGCCAGCGCGCAGACCGCCACCAGCGCCCGCTTGGCGCGCGTACGGTCCGCGAGGGCGCCGGCCAGCGGCGTGGCCGCCATGGCGGCCAGCCCCCCGGCGGACAGCACGATGCCGATCATCGTCTGGTCGATGCGCTGGGTCTGCAGGTAGGTGGCGAGGAACGGACCGAGCCCGTCGCGCACGTCCGCCATGAAGAACGCCATCCAGGCCAGGGCGGTCAGGGAAGCCCCGGCCGCAACGCCCGTGCGGGCGGGCGGCGGTACGGCCGGGGTGGGCGCGGAAAGCGCGCCGGGGGCGGTGTGCGCGGCGGTCATGGCGTTACGGCTTGGCGGGTTTGCCCGGCACGGCGTGGCCGTTGACGGTGTGCGCCTCGATCACGTGGGCGCCGGTGCTGCCGCGCAAGGGCCGTGCGGGGCCCTCGGCCGTCACCGCATCGCCCGGCTTCAGGTGCAGCCGGGCAAAGCCGTCGGGTCGCGTGTGGATGAAATCGCCCGTGTCCAGCACCACGCCGTTGGGCTCACCGTGCCGGGCGTGGTGCAGGCGCGCCACATGGCCTTTCACCTCGCGCGGTGCGTCGTCCGGCGCGAACGCCTGGCCGTCGATGGACACCAGCCGCTCGAACGCATAGACCTCGTGCGCGGCCTCGCCATGGGGAGGCGGTGGCGCCACGGTGCCGTCGACGATCACCGTCTGGCCGGCGCGCAGGGCCTCGAAGGACTGGGCCGCGCGGTCGTCGTGCTTGCCGAACACGAACTGCGCAGGCACGCCGTCCACGTCGATCATCACGCCCTCGACGTCGCCGCGCGGGCTGTAGAGGGCATGCTGGAACTGGCCTTCGAGGGACCAGACGTCGATCATTTCCTGGGGTTTGCTCATGGTGTTTCCGAATGGGTGAGGGAATAAGAAACCGGTGTATGAAGCGTGCCGGGCGGCGGTTTTACGGGCGCAGCGCCGGGGCGCCGATCGGGCCGCCCAGCATGTCCTGCAGGGTGTCCGGCGTGGCGCCCATCTGCGCCGCTTCCATGCCGGTGCCCAGCGCGTTGCGGGTGCCCCAGCCGCGCACCGCCACGGTGGCGCCGGGCTTGAGCAGCGCCGCGACCGACGTGCCCATGTGGGGCGGAAAGCGCACGACGACGCCGTCTTCCAGCAGCAGGCCATGCGCATCGCCGCGGCTGTTGAACAGCACCTGGGCCACGCGGCCATTGGCCTGCAGGGCCGTCAGGGCTTCGCGTGGGGGTGGCGGGGGGCGCTGGCCGGGGGTGGGCGGCGTGTCCTGCACCGTGCGGCCCTGCGACTGGAAGGTCTCGGCGCGCAGCACGGGCGCATCGGGACGGTGCCAGCCGGTCACTTCCAACGGGTCGCCGGGGCGCAGCCACGCGGTGAGGGATTCCGACAGGTGGGGCGGGAAGGCGATCTGCGTGCCGTCCTGCAGCAGCAGGCCGTCCGCTTCGCCGTTCGGGTTGGGCAGCCAGCGTTGCAGCCGGCCGCTCGCGGTCGCGGACTGCTCGGCGGCAGGAGCCTGGGCCAGGGGGCCCGGCCCGCCGGGCGGGGGTGGGGGCAGCTGTGCGTGGGCGGTGGCGGCGGCGAGGGCTGCGGCCATCAGGCTGGTGCGGAGCAAGGGGTGGAGCGTCATGAAAGTCATCCTTTCGAGTGGTGGTGCGCTTTCTCACTCAAGACGCGTGCCAGGGCTGAATTCCTTATGAATCAACCACTTGCGTGCGATGGTGACCACGCGCAGTGGGTGGAGCGGCGACAGGTTGTCTGCTTTTGCGACAGGCCGGCGGTCATTCGATGCCGTATTGCGTGAGCTTGCTGTAGAGCAACTGGCGGTGGATGCCCAACCGCCGGGCCGCGAGCGAGCGGTTGCCCTGGGCCTGCGCGAGCGCGTGTGCCAGCATCCGCCGCTCCAACTGCTCGATGGCCTGGGGCAGCGATCCCTCCAGCCAGGCGGCGGGCAACGCGTCGCTCGCCCCGGCGCGGTGGCTGTGGCCTAGGTCATCGGGCGTGGTCGGCGATGGCTGTAGCCCCAGGTCAGTGGCCCCCACCACCGGGCCGCGCTGCAGGGCATGGCAGCGCTCCATGGCATTGCGCAGTTCGCGCACGTTGCCCGGCCAGGCGTGGTCCAGCAGCGCGCGCGCCGCGCCGGCCGACAGCCGTTTGGCGGGCTGCGGCGCCGCTGCGCCGCGCAGGAAATGCTCGGCCAGCGGCACGATGTCGGCCAGGCGCTCGCGCAGCGGCGGCAGCACGATGTGCAGCACGTCCAGCCGGTAGCGCAGGTCTTCGCGAAAGCGCCCTTCGCGCACGGCCGCCGCGAGGTCGCGGTGCGTGGCGGCCAGCACGCGCACGTTCACCTTCACGGGCCGGTGGCTGCCCAACGGCGTGACTTCGCCCTCCTGCAGCGCGCGCAGCAGCTTGGCCTGCACCTCTGGCGCCATGTCGCCGATTTCGTCGAGCAGCAGCACCCCGCCATCGGCCGCGCGAAAGCACCCGGGCCGCTCGGTGGCCGCGCCGGTGAAGGCGCCCTTCACATGGCCGAACAGCTCGCTTTCCAGCAGTTCCTTCGGAATCGCCGCGCAGTTCACCGCCACGAACGGACCCGCCACGCGTGTGGAATGCCGGTGCAGGGCACGCGCCACCAGTTCCTTGCCGGTGCCGGTCTCGCCCTCGATCAGTACCGGGGCGTCGCTCGCGGCGGCCATGCCGATGCGCTTGTGCACCTCGCGCATGGCTTCGCTGATGCCGATGAGTTCGCCGTCCTCTTGTGCATCGGGCAGCGGTGCTGGCGCAGCGGCCGTGGCACCGGCGTCGGCCTCGGAGCGCAGGGCGCGCTCCAGCACCTCCACGACCGCCGCGCGGCTCACGGGCTTGGTCAGGTGGTCGAACGCCCCCAGGCGCATGGCCTCGATGGTGCCCGAGCCGCTGGCGTAGGCAGTGAGCACCAGCACGGGCGGCAGCCGGGCCATGCGCGCGGCCAGCGCCTGCAGCGTTTGCAGCCCGTCCATGCCGGGCATGCGCTGGTCCAGGAAGATGGCGCTGTAGCGGTGGCTCTCCACCCGGCGCAGCGCCTCGGCCCCGCCACCGGCGCCGTGCACTTCGTGGCCCAGGCTCTGCAGGGTTTCGACCAGCGATTCGCGGAAGGCCGCGTCGTCATCGACGACTAAGAGGCGCGCCATGGCAGCTCCAGGATGAAACGGGCGCCGCCGCCTTCGCGGGGCGCGTAGTGCAGGTCGCCGCCATGGGCCAGCGCCACTTCGCGCGCCAGGGCCAGCCCCAGGCCGTTGCCGTCGGCGCGGCCGGTGGCGAAGGGCTCGAACAGTTGCGCCCGCAGGTCTTCGGGCACGCCGGGGCCGTCGTCCTCCACCGTCAGCGTGCACAGGGTGCGTGTCGCATCCACCTGCGCCGACAGCACGGCCTCGCCGCCAGCCGGCGCATGGCGCACGGCGTTGTCCAGCAGGTTGTCGATGGCGCGTGCCGCGTGCACGGGGTCGAACACGGCGTCGGCGGGGGCCTCGCCGCGCAGCGCCAGCCGCACGCCGCGGGCCTGGGCCGCTGGGCGGGCGGTGTCCAGCCGTTCCTGCAGCCAGGGGCCGAGCGGCACGGTGCGGGGGCTGAGGTTGAGCGGCTGCACCAGCGAGAGCAGGCTTTGCACCAGGCCCTCCATACGGTCGATCTGCGTGACGATGGACGCCAGCGCGTCGGCATGGGGGGCCGGGGGCGCGGCCAGGGCGTTGTCCGCCTTCAGGCGCATGGCGGCGATGGGGTTGCGGATCTCGTGCGCGACCGACGCCGTCATGCGGCCCAGGGCGGTCAGGCGCAGGTCGCGGTGGCGCTGGGCCAGGGCCTCCTTCAGCCGGGCACGGGCGTCTTCCAGGCGGGTGCCGAACGCGTTGAAGCCGTCGACGATGCGGTCCAGCTCGCGGATGCCGGTGCGCTCCAGGCGCGGCACGGTGTCGCCCTGGGCCTGCGCCAGCGCGCCTTCCAGGCGCCGCACCTGGCGCAGGCCGCGCAGCAGCATCCAGCCCAGCCAGGCACCCGATCCCACCACCAGCAGTGCCAGCACCGCGATGCCGGTGCGCAGGGTGTCCTGGGCGGCGATGGCGCCGGCGTGAGCGCGCGTCATGGTCCACACCGCGGTGCCAGGGTGCGCGGCCAGGGGGCAGGCCGCGACGACCAGCACCTCGCGGCTGCCGCGCACCAGGTTCACGATGGGCTGGCCGGTGCTGCCGGCCTGCTTGGCCGACTCGACGATGAGCGGCTGCTCGGCGGCCGGCACGTCGATCTTGACGCCGCTGCCTTCATAGGTGGGGTAGGCGTAGGCCAGCATGCCGCTGCCGGCGCGCCACACGCCGCCTTCCACCTGCGGCACTTCCAGCAGCACCACGTGCAGCAGCACGCGCAGCAGGTCGGTCTGGGGGCTGTCGGCCGGCACGGTGGGCACCGACTTGGCGTAGCGCGTGGCGATGTCCTCGCAGGCCTGCGTGGCGCGTGCTCGGCTGGACGCCACCTGGGCGCCCGAGCCCGTCTGGTAAAGCACCACGATGATGGCCGCGACCAGGGCACAGGCGGCCAGCAGAAAGGCCCAGAAAAGAAGCAGTTGGATGCGCAAAGACCGCACGGTAGCCCATCGGAGTGAGGACGGCGGATCGTAAGGGCGAACACGCGGCCGCCCGGTAGGAAAGCGGCGTGTCTTGCATCGCCCGGTGGTGGCCGCAGCCCGTGCCGGGGCCAGGGGCTTCGAATGGGGCCGATCCGGCCCCCTTGGGATCAGGCGGCTTCGGGGTAAAACAGCTTGCGTGCCGGCACGGGCGCCACGGCCTGGCCGATGGCCGCGATGTGGTCCGGCGTGGTTCCGCAGCAGCCGCCCACGATGTTGACCAGCCCTTCGGCGGCGAATTCATGCACCAGCCGGCTGGTGACCTCGGGCGTCTCGTCGAACCCCGTGTCGCTCATCGGGTTGGGCAGGCCCGCATTGGGGTAGCAGCTGATGAAGGTGTCTTCCGCCACCCGGTTCAGCTCCTGGATGTAGGGGCGCATCAGGGTGGCGCCCAAAGCGCAGTTCAGGCCGATGGCCAGCGGCCGGGCGTGGCGCACGCTGTGCCAGAAGGCCGTCACCGTCTGGCCCGAGAGAATGCGGCCGGAGGCGTCGGTCACCGTGCCGCTGATGATGAGCGGCAGGCGCTCGCCGCTTTTCTCGAAGAACTCGTCGATGGCGAAGAGGGCCGCCTTGGCGTTGAGCGTGTCGAAGATGGTCTCGACCAGCAGCACGTCGGAGCCGCCTTCGACCAGGGCCTCGGTCTGCTCGTAGTAGGCCGCGCGCAATTGCTCGAAATCGACGTTGCGTGCGCCCGGGTCGTTCACGTCGGGGCTGATGCTGGCCGTCTTGGGCGTGGGGCCCAGGGCGCCGGCCACGAAGCGGGGCTTGTCGGGCGTGGCGTATTTGTCGCAGGCGGCACGGGCCAGCTGCGCCGATTTCAGGTTCATCTCGCGCGCGAGATCGGCCATCTTGTAGTCCTCCTGCGCGATGGTCGTGGCGCCGAAGGTGTTGGTCTCGATCAGGTCCGCGCCGGCAGCCAGATAGCGCTCGTGGATGTCGCGGATCACGTCGGGCCGCGTGAGGCTCAGCAGCTCGTTGTTGCCCTTCACGTCGCGCGGAAAGTCCTTGAACCGGTCGCCCGCGCCGTCCGGGCCGCTGTAGCCCTCGCCGCGGTACTGGGCCTCGCCCAGCTTGAAGCGCTGGATCATGGTGCCCATGGCGCCGTCGAGGATGGCGATGCGGCGGGCCAGGATGTCGGGTAGCTGCTGTCCGCGGGTATAGGTAATCTGCTGCATGGCTGAATTGTAAGAACGCTGCATGCCGGCCACGCCGCCGCCGCTGGTGTTCTGTAAAAATGTATTAATAGGTAATATGAGTGACTCGCGGTTTTCGCTGCGATGCGGGCCGCCGTCAGGCGGGCGTCGTTCGCCGGCCTGTCGCCCGGCCCGCCCCTTCCTCGTTCCATGGAGGCGAAAAATGCCCTCACCCACTGCCTTGCCCTCGCTTCTTCGCCGGATCCGGCCCCTTTGCCTGTGCGTGGCCGCGGTGTGGGCGGCCGCCTCTGGAGCGCAGACCCCGGAGCTGCCCGCTGCGGCGCCGGTCGAGTCGCACGAGACCGCGCCGCACGACGGCCATGAATGGGGCTACACCGGCCCCGCAGGCGCCGAGCATTGGGCGGACCTGGCCAAGGAAAACGCGCTGTGCGGCAGTGGGCAGCAAAACAGCCCCGTCGACCTTCGGCAGGCGGTCGCGGCCGATCTGGGGCCCTTGCTGCTGAACTACCGTTCGGTGCCGATGGCGGTGCGCAATACCGGGCACTCCATCCAGCTCGACCTTCCCGGCGGCGGCACGATGCGCACCGGTGGCCGCCAGTACGAGGCGCTGCAGATCCATTTCCACCACCCCAGCGAGCATCTGCTGAATGGCCGGCGCTTTCCGATGGAGGCGCACATCGTTCACCAGGGCCCCGACGGAACGCTGGGCGTGCTGGGGATCTTCTTCGAAACGGGCAAGAGCAACCCCGTGTTCCAGCGGGTGCTGGATGCCATGCCCCGGGACAAGGGCCAGACCCAGGCGGTGGCCCATGCCTCGATCAAGGCCAGCGACTTTCTTCCGCCACAAAAGCACCGCCGCTTCTTCCGCTACGAAGGATCGCTCACCACCCCGCCTTGCACCGAAACCGTGGACTGGGTGGTCCTGAGCGCGCCCCTGCAGGTCTCCGCGGCGCAGATCGATGCGTTCGAGCGCGTCTACCCGTTCAATGCCCGCCCGCTGCAGCCGCTGCACCGCCGGTTCCTGCTGAAGAGCCGCTGAAGAGGGCGCACGGCGACGGTGCTTTGCTCGCGGGCCCGCTTGCCTTCCTCTCGCCTTGGGTCCGGCCATCAGCGGCCCGGGTTTTCCGGCCGGGGGGTGCTCCGGGCTGCGGTTGCGGCCACGTCCAGAAAGGTTTGCAGCGCCGGGGTCACCGCTTCTCCATGCCACGCCAGCACACCCACCGTGGGGTGGTGCAGACGGGCAATCGGCACGAACCGCACGCCCTGGACGGCCGCCTGCGCCATCGAGGCCGGCACCAGGGCCACGCCCATGCGCATGGCCACCAGTGCCACCACGGTGAGCCACTGCCGGGTGGCATGGCGCGTGTGGGGGTGGATGCCGGCACGGTGGAAGAGGGCGATCACGTTGTCGTGGTTGGCCGGCGCCACGTCGCGCGCGAACATCACGAAGGTCTCGTCGGCGAGGCTTCGCAGGTCGACTTCCGCCTGGCCCGCCAGGGTGTGGTCCTGCGGCAGGCAGGCCACGAAATGGTCCTCGGCCAGCGGCAGGCTGCGCAGCGGCGCGGGCACGACGCTGGCATTGATGAAGCCGGCATGCAACTGCCGGTGCAGCAGGGCTTCGAGCTGCTCGCCCGAGGACATCTCGCGCAGGTTGACCTCGATGCCCGGCGCGCGCTCGCCGAAGGCGCGCACGATGGCGGGCATGTCGCGGTACACCATGGAGCCGGTGAAGCCGATGTCCAGCCGGCCGCGCTGCCCCGCGGCCACGGCGCGGGCCGTCTCGCCGGCGCGCGCCACGCGGTCGAGCGCCACGCGCACTTCGGCCAGGTAGGCGTGGCCGGCGGGCGTGAGCGCCACCTGCTTGCTCGTGCGCTCGAACAGCCGCACGCCCAGTTCGTCCTCCAGCGCCTTGATGCCCGAGCTGAGCGGCGGCTGCGTGATGGCCAGCCGCTCGGCGGCCCGGCCGAAGTGCAGTTCCTCGGCCAGCACGGCGAAGTAGCGCAGGAGGTGCAGTTTCATGGCGGCGATGATGCCAGCGCGGCCCACAGCGCCGGCAGCGGCTTGCGGCCGTTCAATAGGATTTCGGCAGGCCCAGCACCTTCTCGGCGATGAAGCACAGGATGAGCTGCGGGCTCACCGGCGCCAGGCGCGGTATCCACGACTCGCGCAGGTAGCGCTCCACGTGGTATTCCTTCGCGTAGCCCATGCCGCCGTGGGTGAAGATGGCGCGCTCGCAGGCGTGGTAGCCGGCCTCGGCCGCCAGGTACTTGGCGGCGTTGGCCTCGGCCGCGCACGGCAGGTGCTGGTCGTACAGCCATGCGGCTTTCTGCACCATGAGGTGCGCCGCCTCCAGCTCCATCCACGACAGGGCCAGCGGGTGCTGGATGCCCTGGTTCTGGCCGATGGGGCGGCCGAACACCTCGCGCTCCCTGGCATAGCCCGCGGCGCGTGCCAGCGCCGCGCGGCCCAGGCCCACGGCCTCGCTGGCGATCAGGATGCGCTCGGGGTTCAGGCCGTGCAGGATGTACTGGAAGCCCTGGCCTTCCTCGCCCACGCGGTCTTCCACCGGAATGCGCAGGCCGTCGATGAACACCTGGTTCGAATCCACGCATTTGCGCCCCAGCTTGTCGATCTCGCGCACCTCGACCGTGCGGCGGTCCAGGTCGGTGTAGAACAGGCTCAGGCCCTCGGTGCCGCGGCATTGCTCCACCGGCGTAGTGCGCGCCAGCAGCAGGATCTTGTTGGCCACCTGCGCGGTGCTGATCCAGACCTTCTGGCCGTGCACCACGTAATGGTCGCCCTCCCGCACCGCGCGGGTCTTGAGCTGGAGCGTGTTCAGCCCGGTGTTGGGTTCGGTCACGCCGAAGCAGGCCTTGTCGCGGCCTGCGATCAGCGGCGGCAGCCAGCGCGCCTTCTGCGCTTCGGTGCCGAACACCACCACCGGGTGCAGGCCGAAGATGTTCATGTGCACCGCGGAGGCGCCGGACAGCCCCGCGCCGGTGGCCGAGATCGTGTGCATCATCAGCGCGGCCTCGCGGATTCCCAGGCCGGCGCCGCCGTAGGCCTCGGGCATGGCGATGCCCAGCCAGCCGGCGTCGGCCAGCGCGCGGTGGAAGTCCTCCGGAAAGCCGCCTTCGCGGTCGCGGCGCAGCCAGTAGTCGGCATCGAACGGGGCGCACACGCGCTCGATCGCGTCCCGGATCTGGGCGTGTTCGGGAGAGAGGTCGAAGTTCATGGGGCGGGCCGGATCACCTTGTCGGGCGATTCGCCGTAGGGCGGGCTGTAGATCACCAGCAGCTTCACGGGGGTGTCGCTGGTCACGGTGAAGACATGCATCTGGTCGGCCGGAAAGAAGCACATGTCGCCCGGCACCATGTCGAAGGCTTCGCCCGCCACTTCGGCGCGGGCCGTGCCTTCGAGCAGGTAGCACGATTGCTCGATGCCCGGATGGGCATGGGGCAGGGCGCCGC
The DNA here is from genome assembly GCF_030158955.1 of Acidovorax sp. SUPP1855. NCBI lineage: Bacteria > Pseudomonadati > Pseudomonadota > Betaproteobacteria > Burkholderiales > Comamonadaceae > Acidovorax > Acidovorax sp. SUPP1855. Next base: position 214,098 of record NZ_BQXI01000006.1, read on the forward strand.
CGCCCTTGTGCAGCGTGCCCAGCAGCACCTCCATCTGCCGCGCGCCCACCGTCTCGGGGCCGATCAGGCGCTGGTTGTGCGTGTGGTGGTGGTTGGCGGGCTGGTAGCTGGGCACCTGGGGGGCGCGCACGCGGTACCGGGGCGCGGTGGTGGGGGTGGCGGGGTTCATGCGGGTTCTCCGGTGGCGGCGTGGCAGGCGTTTTGCGCGAGCAGGGCGTCGATCTGGGTGGGGGTGTAGCCGGCCTCGGCCAGCAGGGCGCGGGTGTGTTCGCCCAGTTGCGGCGCAGGCGCCAGGGTGCGGGGCGGCGGGGTGGCCGACCAGCGCGTGGGATGGGCCATGGCGTGCATGGGCCCCTCGGTGGGGTGCACGCTGTCGTGCAGGAAGCCCGTGGCGCGCAGCTGCGGGTTGGTGAGCAGGTCGGCCGGCGAGTTCATCGGCATGTGCGGCACGTCGGCGGCATCCAGCAGCGCCTGCCATTGGGCGGTGGTGCGGGTGCGCAGGATGCGCGCCACCTCGGCATAGACGGCATCGATGTTCGCCGCGCGGGCGCCGTGCGTGGCAAAGCGCGGGTCCTGCGCCAGGCCCTGCGCCTCGCCGATCTCGCCGATGGCCGCGAAGAAGCTGCGCCAGTGCTTGTCGTTGTAGATCAGCACGCAGAGCATGCCGTCGGCCGTGGCGTAGGGCTTGCGGTGCGTGGTCAGCAGCCGGGCATAGCCGGCCTCGCCCTGCGGCGGCTCGAAGGTCAGGCCCGCCATGTGGTCGCCCAGGATGAATTGCGCCATGGCCTCGAACATGGGCACGACGATGGCCTGGCCCTGGCCCGTCTTCTCGCGGGCATAGAGCGCCGCCGTCACCGCGTACACCGCATGCAGCCCGGTCACGCGGTCCGACAGCGTGGTCGGCGCATAGGCCGGCTCGGGCGCGCCGTAGCGCTGCATGAGCCACGGGATGCCGGTGGCGCCCTGGATCAGGTCGTCGTAGGCGGGGCGCGCCGCGTCGGGGCCCTCCTGGTCGAAGCCGCAGCAGCTCACGTGGATGAGGCGCGGGTTGCGCGCGGCCACGCTGGCCGGGTCCAGGCCCAGCCGCGCCAGCGCCTGCGGGCGCACGTTGCTGATGAGCACGTCGCAGCGCTCGGCCAGCCGCAACGCGGCTTCGCGGCCCTCCGGGTGCTTGAGGTCCAGCGCGATGCTGCGCTTGCCCGCGTTGGCATGCAGGAAGATGTGGCCCATGCCGGGGTGGCGCATGGGGCCCACATGGCGCATGTTGTCGCCGTCGGGCGTTTCCACCTTGATGACCTCCGCGCCCAGCTGGGCGAGGATCTGCGTGGCGAACGGGCCCATGATGACCGAGGTCAGGTCCAGGATCCGCACGCCCGCCAGGGGGCCGGTGCGTGAAGTGCTATGCGTGTTGTCGGTCATGCCATTCTCCAGAACGTCTGACAGGGGCAGCGGCCGGTGCCACCGGTGCGGCCAGCGCGAGCAGACGCGGCGCAAGGGCCGCCCCGCCGCGCTGGCGTCGTCCCCCTTCCCGCAGCGCGCAGCGATACGAGAGCAAGGGGGGAAGCGGCAACGCCGCTCAGGGGGATGTCGTTCATTCGGGCTGGATGCGGGCCTGCTGGATCAGCGTGCGCCAGTGGGCCAACTGGTGGGCCACGTAGGTCGCGAACTCCTGCGGCGTCTTGCTGGGCCACACCTGGAAGCCGATCTGCGCGAGCTTGTCCTGCGTGTCCTTTTCGGCCAGCACGGCCTGCAGCTCCGTGTTCAGGCGGTTCACGATGGCCGGCGGCATGCCGGCCGGCCCGAAGATGCCGTTCCACGACGTGAGGTCGAAGCCCTTCACCGTCTGCCCGATCAGCGGCACGCCCGGCAGCAGGGGCGAGGGCTGCGTGGTGGTGATGCCCAGCGTGCGCACTTTGTCGCTGGTGAGCATGCTCTTGCCCGAACCCAGGTCGGCCACGTAGACCTGCACCTGCCCGCCCACCAGGTCCGTCATGGCCTGAGGGCTGGACTTGTAGGGGATGCTCAGCACATCGACCTGCGCGATGTGTTTGATGCTCTCCATCGCCACCAGCGAGGTGCTGTTGGGCGTGGCGTAGCTCAGCTTGCCCGGGTTGGCGCGCGCGTAGTCGATCAGTTCGGCCAGCGTCTTCGCCGGCACGCCGGGGTGCACCGCCAGCGCGAAGGGCAGCTCGCCCACCCGCGCCACGGGCGTGAAGTCCTTGATGGGGTCGTACTTCAGGTGGCTGTAGAGCGCCGGGTTGGCCGAGTGCGACGTGTTGGTCGTCATGAACAGCGTGTAGCCGTCCGGTTTGGCCTTGGCCGCGATCTGCGCGGCCACCTGCGCGTTGGCGCCGGGCTTGTTGTCCACCAGCACCGGCTGCTTCAGGCGCTCGGCGAGCTTTTGTCCCACCGTGCGCGCGACCGAGTCCGTGCCGCTGCCGGCCGCGAACGGCACGATCAGGGTGATGGGGGCGTTGGGGTACGCCGGCTGCTGGGCCCGTGCGGGCGCCATGGCGGCGGCCAGGCCGCAGGCTGCCAGCAGGGCCGGGATGAGGTGCTTCATGTCGTTTGTCTCCTGGGTCGGTAGGCCATGCCCCTGTGCCGGGGCTGAAGGCATCTTGTCTGGCGCAGCGATTCGCGTCCAATTGAATAATCGGAGCGATCCATTCGCGTTGCGAATCGTTGGGGGCCGCCGGCCGGTGGTGGGGGCGCGGGGCCGGCGCACAATAAGCGCCTTTCCTGGTGGGCCGCCCGGCGCGGCGGGGCCGGGGAATTTCTGTCCAATCGGCCTCTAGTGCATATTCCACTAGGGCGATCTGCTATCAAAAAGAGAGTATTCGATTTTGTCCCCCGCGCATTTCGTTCTGCACGACGTCTTTGGCTATGACCAGTTCCGCGGCCCCCAGCAGGCCATCGTCGAGCACGTGATCGCCGGCGGCGATGCGCTGGTGCTCATGCCCACGGGCGGCGGCAAGTCGCTGTGCTACCAAGTGCCGGCCATCGTGCGGCGCGATGCGGGGCAGGGCGTGGCCATCGTCGTCTCGCCGCTCATCGCGCTCATGCACGACCAAGTGGGCGCGCTGCACGAGGCGGGCGTCGATGCGGCCTACCTCAATTCCACGCTCGACTGGCAGCAGACGCAGGAGCTGGAAAAGCGCGTGGCGCGCGGTGACATCACCATGCTCTACGCCGCGCCCGAGCGGCTGACCACGCCGCGGTTCCTGGAGCTGCTGGACGGCTTGCACCAGCGCGGGCAACTGTCGATGTTCGCCATCGACGAGGCGCACTGCGTGAGCCAGTGGGGCCACGACTTCCGCCCCGAATACCGCGCGCTCACCGTGCTGCACGAGCGGTATGCCGGCGTGCCGCGCATCGCGCTCACCGCCACGGCCGATGCGCTCACGCGGGCCGACATCGTCGAGCGGCTGCAACTGGAAGGCGCACAGCACTTCGTCAGCAGCTTCGACCGGCCCAACATCCGCTACCGCATCGAAGAAAAGAAGGAGCCGCTCGCGCAGCTGCTGCGCTTCATCGAGCGCGAACACCCCGAAGACGCGGGCGTGGTCTATTGCCAGTCGAGAAAGCGGGTGGAAGAGATGTCCGCCGCGCTGGTGGATGCGGGCCTGAAATCGCTGCCCTACCACGCCGGTCTTCCGCCTGAGGTGCGCCAGCAGAACCAGGACCGCTTCCTGCGCGAGGAGGGCATCGTGATGGTGGCCACCATCGCCTTCGGCATGGGCATCGACAAGCCCGACGTGCGCTTCGTCGCGCACGTGGACATGCCCAAGAACATCGAGGGCTACTACCAGGAAACCGGCCGCGCCGGCCGCGATGGCCTGCCGGCCGATGCCTGGATGGCCTACGGCCTGCAGGACGTGGTGAACCAGCGCCGCATGATCGACGAAAGCCCGGCGGGCGAGGAATTCAAGCAGGTCATGCGCGGCAAGCTCGACGCGCTGCTGGCCCTGGCCGAGGCCACCGATTGCCGGCGCGTGCGGCTGCTGGGCTATTTCGGCGAGCCGTCCGAGCCCTGCGGCAACTGCGACAACTGCATCAGCCCGCCCGCGGTGTGGGACGGCACGGATGCGGCGCGCAAGCTGCTGTCCACCATCTACCGCGTGCACGAGGCCAGCGGCCTCACCTTCGGCACCGGGCACATCATGGACATCGTGCGCGGCAAGGACACCGAAAAGGTCAAGCAGTTCGGCCACGACCAGCTCTCCACCTTCGGCCTGGGCAAGGACTACTCCGAGGCGCAGTTGCGCGGCGTGCTGCGCCAGTTGCTGGCCACCGGCGCCGTGGGCCTGCACAAGGTGATGCTGGAGAGCGGCCACAGCTTCGACACGCTCAGCCTCACCGACGGCTCGCGCCCCGTGCTCAAGGGCCAGACGCCGGTGCAGCTGCGCGAATCCACGGCCGCCACGCCGGCCCGGCGCACGCGCCGCAGCGCCGCCCCACCGGCCGCCGCGGCCAACCTGGGGCCGGACGCGCAGGTGCGCTTCATCAACCTCAAGGCCTGGCGCGCCGAGGTCGCGCGCGAGCACAACCTGCCCGCCTACGTGATCTTCCACGACGCCACGCTGGCCGCGATCGCCGAACGCAACCCGTCCACGCTGGACGATCTGCAGGGCATCAGCGGCATGGGCGCCAAGAAGATGGAGGCGTATGGGGCCGAGGTGCTGCGGGTTTGCGGGCAGGGCGAGAGCACCGTTGGATGACACCCGCCTGACACCGCGGCCTTAATTGATTCAGCTCGTAAGAAGACTGGATCAGGTGTAACGCGACCGGTACCATCCGCCGGCGTTCGCTCTCGAACGCTGCGCCGGGCGTTGCCATGGCCCCCGGTCTTGCCCGAAGCGCATGGCCTGGCGCGCGCATGCTTTGCCTGTCCTTCCTTGGGACCAGCGCACCGTGTTTCCTTCTTTTTCTAGGCGGATGTCCATGGTTTCCCCCTCATCGTCATGTCGCAGTGCCTGCTCGTCGGTTGGCGTGCCCGCCGCCACCCGGGCGCTGGGGGTGCTGGCGTCCTTCCTGTTGCTGGCAGGAGTGGCCAATGCCGCCTCCGCACAGCAAGACGTTCCTTCCTCCCGCCAGGTGCTGGAGACTTTCCCGGTGAATGGCCAGCCGGCGCCTGGGGTGCGGCAGGGCTACGAGCTTTCCCTTGCCGCATGCAAGGATGCGGCCTGTGCTTTCGAGGTTCGCCTGCTGTCCGGGGTCGGGGAGCCGCTGGCCGAAGGCGGTGCGGGTGTATCGGTACTTGGGGCCACGGCGCTGGAGTGGCCTGCCTCTGCAGCGCCCGCGCAGCCGCTGGACGCCCCGCAGCCGGGAACCGGCCCGTTTCTGGCCAACACCGCCGCGTCCCGCGTCTGGTCGACGGGGGAAGAGGAAAGCACGGTCACCGCGTCGGCCAGCGCCGTGCCGGTGGAGCCGGGCAAGCCCTCTGGTGCGCGCGCCTTGCTGGTCACGCAGATGGCCGGGTTCGACCACCCCAAGCGCCGCCACGCGCTGTACGTGGCTTCGCAGGGCACTCTCAAGACGGCATGGTCGCGCAGCGAACCGCAGGGACCCTACGTGTCCCAGGTCATCGCCACGCCAGGCCATGCGCCCATGTACCTTTCCGTGTTCTTTTCCCCCGATGACGATGCGGCCGACAAGGTGTCCGCCCAGCGTCTGGCGTGGGACGCCAAACGGCAGGTGTTTTCCGAAGAACCGTCTCTGGCCGCCGTGCAAGCGGTGGTGGCGGGTTCGTATCCCACCGTCCGTGCGGCCCGCGCTGCACGCGCCGCGTCAGCCTGTTTCGCGGGATATGGCGTGGTGGACACCTGGCCTGGCAAAGGGCGGGTGTCCCACCGCTACGCGCTGATCGCACTGGCGGTGGCACCCGAGCAGGCCAATGCAGAGGCGGCGCGCCTGGGGCAGTGCCAGCCAGGCCTGCAGGCACGGCAGCATCTGCTCAGTCGCCTGTCGCCGCGTTCATCCTCCAACCCGTAAGCCCGAACCATTGCACCGAGGGAGCACCATGCCGGACATCAAGGACAGCGTCGGAGAAGGCGCCAAGAACCAGGGCCACGACGTGGCACTTCTGCAAGCCATGCTGCGGGTCATCAAGGACGCCAAGAATGCGCCCTACCTCAGCGTGGACTACGACGGCAGCTACGGTGGGCAGACCCGCGCGGCGATCGAACGCTTTCAGATCGACCAGAAGCTGGCGCAGAGCCCGGTCGCCAAGGCCGCTGCAGCGAAAGGGCCTGCGGCCGTATCACCCGTGCCGGCTGCGGCGGGCGGAGCCCAGGAGACACTGGGTCTGGTCGCCCCTGGCAGCGCGACGTTGCAAAAAATCAATGCCATGCTGCCGGCCACGCACCAGGCGATGCGCTCTTCCCCCGGCTCCAAGACGGTGTACATCGCGGCCGATGCCAAGGATGCGGCCACCAGCAAGGCGGCGATCGCCAGCGATGCGGAGTACGAGCCCACCTTTCGCGCCAAGCTGTCCAACCTGGTGCAGCAGATGTATGACACCCACGAGATCGTCCTGTGGATCACGCCCACGGGCCGCCGCCGCACCTTCGCCCAGCAGGCGGCGGAGACGCAGACCAATGCCGGGCCCGGCGAGAGCAACCACAACTTCGGCCGCGCGGCGGACATCGGCTTTCGGCGGTTCCAGTGGGTCAAGGGCAACGGGGTGATCGCCACCGATGCCGACTGGCTCAACGGGCTCGAAGCCGCCAAGGCCGGCGAAGCGACCCGCTGGTGGAACGAGCGCGATCTGCTGGCCGCCAAGGAAGGGCTGCTGCCGCTGAACTTCGAGCGGGTGCATCTGCAGGCGTTCGCGCAGAAGGGCGTGAGCAACCAGCGATCGCTGGCCCAGCTGTTGAACGCGGTGTCCGCGAGCAACATGCGCTGGAAAGCGGCCTACCAGGCCGACCTGCAGTCCCAGGGCAAATACTGGGCGAATGTCGGCACGGCGAAAGCCATCTGGGCCGGCAACGCGGCGGTGACGAAATCCGACCTGGCCAAGGCGCGAACCGCGGCCACCGGAAAGCAGGTCAAGGATGCCGACATTGCGCAGGCCGAGGTCGACGCCATGCGCAAGACGCTGAAGGCGGACTTCCAGGCCGCCGATGACAACTGGGTGAAGTGGACCGCCGTGCCCTGATGCACGGGTCCCGGACCGGGCCTCGGTGCCTTGGACGGTCCGTACCTGCAGGCGTCTTCGCCCCTGCGAAGTTTTGCCGTTCGACATTCCATGCCCGAGGGCCCCTATCTTGAGAAATGAATTTTCCCTGGAGGGTGCCGCGCGCATCCCCTTGCCTTTCGATTCCGAGTCCGCCAGCGCGATGCCTTCGGGACCGCGCTCTCCACAGGACGTGCTGTCTTGCGTCAAGGTCGCCTCGCACGAGCTTCAGGGTTTCCGGCCCATCGCCGAGAGCATCGAGTGGGACCTGGGCCATCTGCATTGGGCCCGGGCGGGGCTGCTGGCGTTCGCCGAGAACGAAGTGCCGTTCGTGGTGAACAACAGTGGGCGGCTGTCGGAAGACGCGGCCGCGCTGCTGTTCAACCACTGCGTGTCGACCGAGCCGGCCGGCCCGATCCATGTGCTCGAACTGGGCGCGGGCTGCGGCTTGTTCGCCCGCTATTTTCTGCAGGCCTTCAATCAGCTGTGCCAGCAGGAAGGCCGTGCCTTCGACAGGCAACTGGTGTATTTCGTCACCGATGCGTCCGAGCGCACATTGGCGCAGTGGCGCGAGCGCCGCATGTTCGATGCATTCGGGGCACAGGTGGTCATGGCGCGATGCGATGCCACCCGGCCGACCGAGATCCGCCTCGCTGACGGAAGGGTCCAGTCGCTGCAGGCGCTGCAGGCCGTGTTCTGCAACTACGTGCTCGACGTGCTGCCCGCCACGGTGCTGCGCCGCCAGGGGGAACGCATCGAGGAACTGCGCGTGCGCACCCGGCTGACCGACAACGCCGACTTGGTGCGCCAGTACACCCCCTTGGGCCTGGAGGAGATCCGGGCCTTGGCGAATGCCCACGATCCGGACCAACGCGCATTGCTGCTGCCGCTGGCGGGCCTGTTCGATTACGAGGTGGACTTCTTCCCGCTGGAGGGCGAACTGCCGCTATTTGCCGGGCAGGCGCTGGAGCGGGCCGATCCGGTGCCGAAGTTGCTGGTCAACCACGGGGCATTCGGCGCATTGCACACGCTGCAGGGGCAGTTGGTGGACGGGGGCTTCATCCTCATCAACGACTATGGTGCCAGCACGCCCCAGGCAGCTGCGGAGTCGGCGGCGCCCCAGCGCTTCGGCAAGACCAGCGCGATCGGGCTGAATTTCCCGCTGCTCGGGCAACTGTTCGACCGCGACGGCTGGCGCGTGGTGGTGCCGGAGGGCGATGCCACGCGCGCCATCCATGCCCGCCTGTTGGTCAAGGCGGAGCAGGAGCGCACCATTGCGGCGTTCGGCAACCGTTTTTGCGCCGATGCGCAGCAGTTCTTCGATGGCCCGGCGCAGGACGCGCGCGGGCACCTGCAGGCCGGCCGGCAGGATGCCGCGCTCGAAAGCTACCGCCTGGCCATTGCGCGCAATCCGCGGGACTGGCGGCTGCTGGGCGAGGTGGCGGAGTTCGTGGGCATCCAGTTGCGTGACTTCGCCGCAGGCATCGAGTTGGCGCGCAGCGCGCTGGACATCAACCCGTGGCTGAGCGCCTGGCTGTGGAACGTCCTGGGCGATTGCCTTTACTGCCTGGAGCGGCATGGCGAGGCCCAGGAGGCGTACTTCCAGGCCCAGCGCATCGATCCGAAGGACGCGCGCACCCAGCTCAACCTGGCCTATGCCTGGCAGCAGCGCGCGGATTTCGAGAAGGCGCTCGGTGCGGTGGCGCGGGGCCTGGCGGGCGACGTGCACGGCATCCACGGGCCCCGCCTGCTGGAAAAGCAGCAGCAGATCCTGGCCCAGATGGCATCGCTGCGGGCCACGGAAATGCAGCGCTCCGCAGAGCGCGCCGCGCGGCTGCAGGCGGCTTAGAGCGGCGGCCTGCTTCCCGCCTGGGGCCCCGCCGGTGTCCCGCGGCCCTTGGCCGGTATCCGGTCCTGCAGCATCGTCTGCGTGATCGCGCGGCCCACCTGTTCGAAGGCCTTGCCGGCCTCCTTCATCTCGTCCAGCCCCTCGGCGCAGGCGGCTACCACGATGGCGTTGCGCCCGTTGTCCTGCGGGTCGATCACGCCCATGTGGCAGGCCCGGTGCAGCTGCGTGCCGGTCTTGTGGATGAACCGCACGGTGCGCGGCAGGCCGGCCTCCAGGCGGTAGGCGTCGTAGGTGTCGAACTTCAGGTCCTTGTAGAGCAGTTGCTGGTGCGCCGGCGAAACGAGCTGGCCGCGCACCAGCTTTTCCAGCATGGCGCCGTAGCCCTCCAGCGTGGCGGTGTTGTGGTTCGTGCGGTAGTAGCGGTCGTAGGCCTCGTCCAGGGTCTGCACGCGCAGCGCGGAGGGCGCCACGCCGAGCGTGCGGGCGAGCGCCTGCAGGCGCTTGGGGCCCACGGGAGCGCCTGCGATGCGCACCAAGTCCATGTTGGAGAGCCGGCGCGCGTCGGGGTGGGCCTCGGCATAGACCTGGTAGCGCACCTCGGTGAAGTTGGTGATGCGGCCCACGCCGCGGCCGCCCAGCAGGGCCTGCGCGCGCTGGTTCAGCGTGTCTTCGCCCACCGCGCGGATGAGCATGTTGGCGGCCGTGTTGTCGCTCTCCATCAGCATGCGCTGCAGCAGCGATTGCACGCTGTGGCGCGTGCCTTCGGGCTGCCAGACCACGGCGCCCGAGCCGTCGACCTTGTCGCGCGCCTGCACCACGAGTTGCTGGTCCAGGCGCAGGCGGCCGGCCTCGGCCTCCTGCAGCACGGCGATCGCCACGGGCAGCTTGACCGACGAGGCCAGGTACCAGGGCCGGTCGGCCGCATGCGCGAAGGTCTCGTCGTTGTCGAGCCGCTTGACGTACAGGCCCAGTTGGCCGGGCGTGGCCTGTTCGATGCGTTCCACCTGCTGGCGCAGCGCATCGGCCCAGGCGGGCGCGGCGTGGGCGGGCTCAGGGTGGGTCGTCGTCCACGCCAGCGCCAGGACCAGCAGGGCCAGGGTGGCCCCCCGGGCCCGCGGTGCCGGAAGGGGCCGCGGCGCGGCTCGGCACGGTTTGGCAGGGAGTTTCATGGGGTTTTCCATCCGACAACAGGCCCGACTGGCAGAGGGCGATGCCGACCTGCCGAAGCGTGCGGTCGGACCGGGCCGTGGACAGTTCGCCGCGCGTGCAGGCCACCACGATCACGCGCCGGTCTGTCGGCAGGCGCGGCACCGTCACGAGGCCCGAGTCGCATGTTCGGGCGCGCTGCGTTCCGGTCTTGTGGGCGAAGCGCGCACGGGTGGGTAGTCCGGCCTTGATGCGGTTGGGACCCGTCTTCACGCGTTCCATCACGCCCAGCAGGTAGGCCGTGTGGCGCGGCTCCAGGAGCTTGCCTTCCACCAGCTGCGCGAGCAGTTCGGCGTACGCATCGAGCCGCCCGGAGTTGAGCCCGCTGGCGTAGTAGGCCTCGTAAGCCTCGCCCACCGACAGGGGCCGAAGGCCATCGGCCGGCACCCGCAGCAGGCGTGCGAGGGTGGCCTTCACATCGGCATCGGTGCGCTGCTGGTGGAGCGCGATGAAGTCGCGCCCCGACAGGTGCACGGCCTCGGGCGTGAGCTGGGCGTAGGCCTGGCGCCGCACGTCCGCCAGGTGCGTGATGCGCTCGAAGCCACCCGGCACCACCGACTGCACCAGCGCGTTCACCTCGCGCAGGCCGACGAGGTCGATCAGCATGTCGCTGGCGGTGTTGTCGCTGTAAACGATCATCTGCTCCAGCAGCCAGCGCACGCTCAGCGCCGCGCCCACCGGCTGGTTCTTGGCGGGCCCGGCGCCGTCCACGTAGTCGGTGGCGCGCAGGGTGAGCGGCGTGTCCAGCGTGTAGTCGCCGCGCTCGACGCCGCGCAGCACGGCGATGGCCACCGGCACCTTGATGGACGAGGCCAGGTACCAGCGCTCCTCGCCGTGAAAGGAGAAGGACTGCCCCGTGTCCAGGTCGCGCACGTGCACGCCGAAGGCCGCGCTGCTGTGCGCGGCGACGCGGTCCAGCTCGCTCTGCAGGGCCTTGGCCCAGGGCGGCGCAGGGGTGGTCGCTGGGGGCGAGGGGTCGGGCGGCGTGGCGAGCGCGGGCGGCAGCAGCATCAGTGCCGCCCCTGTGGTCCAGGCCAGGGCGATGGGGCGCAAGCGTGCGAAGGCGGTAGAGGGCATGCGTGGCGTGTGAGGACAACCGGGAAGGAATGCGAAGCCGCCAAGGTACACCGGCCCCCGGCCCGGCGGCGTAACACCCCGTGCGGCGTGGGTGTGGGACAGGAGCGCATGGCAGGCAGTGGGCACTGTTTTTATAATCAGTGCCTTTGCGCACCCCCACCCTCGCACGCACTTTCGCACCCGGCCCCCCCCACCGCCTCCCCACCATGCCCGAGCCCACGCTCACCCGTTCCCACCGCACCCGCCTGATGCAGATCTGGCGTTCGGCCGGCTGGCCCTGCCAGGATGCGCTGGAGATCGACCTGCTGGCGGCGCGCATGGTCGCGCTGCATACCGCGCTCGAGGGCCACGCGGTGCTGCGCCTGACGGACGCGGGCATCCAGTGGCTGGCCGAGGCTCGCCAGCGCGGCCTGCGGGCCCTGAGCGCGCACGACCGGCTGGCCCAGCGCTTTGCCGAGCACCTGCTGGGCGCTGGGCGCATCGTCTGGCGCGAGCTGTCGCTGCGCGCCGCCATCGAGCCGGCGCCCCCGGAGGTGGCCCTGGCCGCCGAAGGGCCCGCCGCAACGCCGGTGGCGGGCCGTGCCGCGGCACCGGGACGGCTTTGGGCCGACGAGGCCGATGCGCCCCCGGCCCGCGCCGCCGCCCAGGTCTGGCGCATGGCGCGGCCCGATCTGTTCTCGGTGCGCAACACCACCGTGCCCGCCTACCTGCAGCCCATGGTGCACGAGGTGAAGGCCAGCCGCGCCGACCTGCTGTCCGACCTGCGGCACTGCGCCAAGCGCCAGGCCTACCAGTGGCTGTGCGAGGAGTGCTACTACGTGTTCCCGGCCGGCGTGGCCGCGCCCGAGGAGATTCCCGAGCAGTTCGGCGTGTGGGTGCTGCACGGCGAGATCGACCACGGCCGGTTCGAACTGCTGCGCCCCGCCCGCCACGCGGGCTGCAGCCTGCCGTTCGCCGTCTGGATGGCGCTGTGCAAGGCCACGCCGCTGCGCAGCGAGGGCGAGCCGGCGCAGGGGCTGCTGGGCGAGGGGCTCGCTGGCCTGGAGGATGCCGACCTTTTGCGGGAGGCGGCCCGGGGGCCGGCGCCGGGCCCCTGCGAGGGCGCGGCCTGATGTACACCGTGGCCGTGCGCGAGCTGTGCGAGTTCACGGCCAAGCAGGGCGATCTGGACCTGCGCTTCACCCCCGCGCCCACCGCGCTCGAAGGCATCGCCGGCCATGCCACCGTGGCCCAGCGGCGCATGGCGGGCCGGGGCGCGGGCGCCGGGCCGGGCTACGAGAGCGAGGTGGCGCTGGAGGGCCGCTACCGCCACCTGCATGTGCGCGGCCGGGCCGACGGGTTCGATCCCGCCGCGGGCCGGCTGGACGAGGTCAAGACCTTCAAGGGCCGGCTGGACCTGCAGCCCGACTCGCACCGCGCGCTGCATTGGGCGCAGGCCAGGGTCTATGGGTGGCTGCTGTGCCAGGCGCGGCAGCTCGCGCGGATCGACGTGGCCCTGGTGTACTTCGACATCGGCAGCCAGCAGGAGACGGTGCTGGTCGAGCCCTGCACGGCCGACGCCCTGCGCGCCCACTTCGAGGCGCAGTGCGAGCGCTTTCTCGGCTGGGCCGAGCAGGAGGCGGCCCACCGCGCCACGCGCGATGCGGCGCTGCGCGCAGCGGTGTTTCCGTTCGGAGGCTTTCGCACCGGGCAGCGGCCCCTGGCCGAGGCCGTGTACCGCAGCGCCACCGCCGGGCGCTGCCTGCTGGCGCAGGCGCCCACCGGCATCGGCAAGACGGTGGGCACGCTGTTCCCGCTGCTCAAGGCGGCGCCGGGCGGGCGGCTGGACAAGGTGTTCTTCCTCACCGCCAAGACCTCGGGCCGGCAGGTGGCGCTGGATGCGCTGGCCCGCATCGCCGCGGCGCAGCCCGTGGCGGACCCGGCCGCTGCGCCGGGGGGCGATGGCGCACAGGCCCCGGCGCCTGCCGGCCGCCTGCCGCTGCGCGTGCTGGAGCTGATCGCGCGCGACAAGGCCTGCGAGCACCCCGGGCAGGCCTGCCACGGCGAGTCGTGCCCGCTGGCCCGGGGCTTCTACGACCGCCTGCCGGCCGCGCGCGCGGCGGCGCTTTCGCCCACGACGGGCGGCGGCGACCGGCCTCTCCTAGACCAGGCCCACGTGCGCGACGCCGCCCTGGCCCACGGCGTGTGCCCCTACTACCTGGGCCAGGAACTCGCCCGCTGGGCCGACGTGGTCGTGGGCGACTACCACTACTACTTCGATGCCGGCGCGCTGCTGCACGGCCTGGCGCAGGCCAACCAGTGGCGCGTGGCGGTGCTGGTGGACGAGGCGCACAACCTCGTGGAGCGCGGCCGCCGCATGTACACGGCCGAGCTGCTGCCCGATTCGCTCTACCAGGCGCGGCATTCGGACACCGCCGCCCGCGTGCCTGCGGTGAGGAAGGCGCTCGACAAGGTGCGCCGCGCCTGGGTGGCGCTGGACAAGGCGCAGCCGGGGGCCTACGCCGTGCACGAGGCCTTCCCCGCCGCGCTGCTGGCCGCGCTGCAGCAGTGCGGCAGCGCCCTGGCCGACCATTTCGCGGAACACCCCGAGCAGATGGACCCGGCGCTGCAGGCCTTCTACCTGGAGCTGCTGCACACCCAGCGGCTGGCCGAGTGCCTGGACACGCATTCGATGGTGGACGTAACCCGCGCCCCCGGCGGCGCGCCCGGCAGCTCGGTGGTCTGCCTGCGCAACGTGGTGCCGGCACCGTTCCTGGCGCCGCGCTTCGCGGCGGCGCACACCAGCACGCTGTTTTCCGCCACGCTGCAGCCGGCGCGCTACTACGCCGACCTGCTCGGTCTGCCGACCGGCCATGCCGGCGTGGACGTGGCCTCGCCCTTCCAGGCCGCCCAGCTGCGCGTGGCCGTGGCCCGCCACATCTCCACGCGCTACCCGGACCGGTCCGCCTCGCTCGTGCCGATCGCGGATCTGATGGCGCGGCAGTTCGCTGATCGGCCGGGCAACTACCTGGCGTTCTTCAGCAGCTACGAATACCTGCAGCAGGTGGCCGAGGCGTTCGCGCGGCGCCACCCGCAGGTGCCGCACTGGCTGCAGTCGCGCCGCATGCAGGAGGCCGGGCAGCGCGAGTTCCTGGCGCGCTTCACCGAGGGCGGCGAGGGCATCGGCTTCGCCGTGCTGGGCGGCGCGTTCTCCGAGGGCATCGACCTGCCGGGCCGGCGCCTGATCGGCGCGTTCCTCTCCACGCTCGGGCTGCCGCAGATGAACCCGGTGAACGAGCAGATCCGCCAGCGCATGCACGCCCTCTTCGGCGCGGGCTACGACTACACCTACCTCTACCCGGGGCTGCAGAAGGTGGTGCAGGCGGCTGGCCGCGTGATCCGCTCGCCCAGCGACGAGGGCGTGGTGCACCTCATCGACGACCGCTTCGCTCGGGCCGAGGTGCAGCGGCTGCTGCCGGCCTGGTGGGCCGTGGAGGGTTAGACCTCCAATCGGCCTCCAGCGCATATTCCACTAGGGCATATTGCTATTGAATCAATAGCGAAAAAAGGAGCGAGGCCAGCGGTGTGACATGAACACCAGTGCCAACAGCAGCACCGAGATGGCAGCGGCTGCGATGAACGGTATTTCAGTCCCTCCATGTGCAATAAGCAAAGCACCAAAAGACGGAGCCGACACAATGGCGAAGGTAGAAGAAACTCAATGAGCAAACCGGCATTGCCGTGTACTTCTGCGACCCGCACAGCCCTTGGCAAAAAGGCTCCAACGAGAACATGAATGGCCTGGTGCGTCAGTATTTGCCCAAAGGGACGGATCTGAGAATCTACAGCCAACAGCCGCTCGATGCGATTGCAGATGAAATCAAAAACCAACCTAGAAAAGGGTTGGAGGTACGATCACCTCTGGCTGTGTACCGTGAGCTGCTGATTAACAGCCCGCAACACTCCATCCTCATTCACTGAACTCATAGGTGTTGCACTTCACTTTTGAATCCGCCACCGATCTCGTGCTCTACACCGATCTCGTGCTCTAGTTCGAGTTGCGTGCTGCCACGGTCAGCAAAATTATGAGAATAAATAATATGGAAGAGACGATGATTATTGAATACAATACTGACAGTTACGCCGGCACTTTCGACCGGCTTAAATCGATATTGCGCCGGCTCGAATCTGATACAGGAAAAATATCGAACAGACGGGTGTCGATTTCGCCGGAAGCTGCTGAATCTTTTGTGCGTGGGGTGTTCTCTAATCTCTACGAACGTCTAGTGGATGAACTGTCTTCTGCGGCAATCTCAAGGATGAACTCGTCTGGCCGTTGGGATAAAATAACTGCGAGCGAACTGATCTGTGAAGTGATGACGGACAACTCCGTCCGTCGAGGGGCTTTAAGCTCCATTGGCAGGATTGAGCGTAGAAATCAGATAAAAAAATACATCGATTCCGGAACAATCCAGTTCGCAATATTGCTATTACCTTTTCGCACCGCCTCACCTATAAAAAATAGAGGTACGTTGCCTGACCTAGGTGAAGTTTACACTTTGGTACTTCTTGCGGCACTCGCAAGAGCTAGCGAGGTCGCACAGGAGAAGATTCGCGCGACGTGTGAACGTATTTTGATGGAAATATGTTCTACCGGCCTCGATTCAATTGTAGTGCGAACACCCGGTTTATCGAATTTTGATAGAAACCGACTCACAGATTCGGTTCTAGATGCAGCAAGGGTAAGTTGCCCTATCAAATCCAGTTATGCGGCGCGACGTAAGGCACTCGTCAGGGCCGTACGCGAACTGCGTGAGATTTCGGTGGTCAATTATGAGCTTCTTGGCGACCTTCTTGATCGACTAAGTGCAGCCAATATCTCGCTCGATACCTGCTGGACCTTCCTTGCGGCAAAAATCGTGAGAGTTCAAGTATTGGGAGTGCAAGACGCTGGCCGCTACCCGTGCTTTTCGACTACATCCATGACGACCATTGCAAAATACAGGAAGCTGTTGCTGGATTTCGTTTCATTTTTGCAGCTTCCCAAAGAAAATTTTCGGCTCGTCGCATATGAGGAAATTGCTGATCGCATGCAAAGCGAAGATCGGTACACTCAAAACGAGTTTTACGAGGCTAGGCTAAAGCAACTTCGGTTGGAAATCGATGCTTGCTTGAAAAAACTCTATATCGCAGGATCTCGTGAAGATTTTCATCGCATTCTGTCAGAATCCACGACGACTCCTCAATTATCAACCTTGTTTGAAGCGATCCTTTTTTCTATCGTACATCCTACTTTGAACACAGGCAACGAATTCACGTCGGAAAATATTCGTCACTATGTTGTGATGATGAGTAATATATATGAGGCCGCCAGTAATGAGGCAAGTGAGATAATTCGTCGCCGAATTATATTTTCAAGTCTTAATGGAGCGGCCGAATACTGCGCCGCGTACGAATCGAATACTGGTTCAAAAAATCCTTCAGGATTTGATGATGTGGCGGTAATTGCCCCAGATGCATTGCGCATGTCAATACATCGGAAACAAGAGTCAATCGGGCATTTTTCAGTCTCTGTATCGCCAAGTCACGGGCGCACACCGTGGCATGGAACTGTCGCATTTCATAGGCAGTCTAGCGCCAACACCATCGGAATTTCAGTGGATCTTGCGGTGGACCTAGAGGCAGATGGCTATTATGCTGTTCATATTGATGAAGCCGCTAAAGCTTCTGCAAGCGGATGGACGGAGGGTTATATAAATGAGAAGCAGGCGATTTTCTACATGTGCCCGAGTTTCTTTGAAAATTCTCAAGATACAAGCGATAAAATTGCAAGGCTCGCCTCGATGCAGTTGCGAGCTTATTCCTAGAATGTGGATGGTCCATCTTGATTTTAAATTTTTTTGCGCCGTTCTCTGTTATTTTTTGATTCGATTCTGGGTACACAATAAAAACCTGATAGTGCGCCGATAAATAGGGCCAACGACGGCTGCAGCCGTGGTGCAGCGCCTGTAGCCGGATTGGTGAGTGGTAGAGAGGTTTAGGCCTCAAATCGGCCTCCAGCGCATATTCAACCAGGGCGTGTTGCAATTAAATTGGTAGCATCCGATTGCGCAACGTGGTGCCGGCGCCGTTCCTGGCGCCGCGCTTCGCGGCGGCGCACACCAGCACGCTGTTTTCCGCCACGCTGCAGCCGGCGCGCTACTACGCCGACCTGCTCGGCCTGCCGGCCGGCCATGCCGGCGTGGACGTGGCCTCGCCCTTCCAGGCCGCCCAGCTGCGCGTGGCCGTGGCCCGCCGCATCTCCACGCGCTACCCGGACCGGGCCGCCTCGCTCGTGCCGATCGCGGACCTGATGGCGCGGCAGTTCGCTGATCGGCCGGGCAACTACCTGGCGTTCTTCAGCAGCTACGAATACCTGCAGCAGGTGGCCGAGGCGTTCGTGCGGCGCCACCCGCAGGTGCCGCACTGGCTGCAGTCGCGCCGCATGCAGGAGGCCGGGCAGCGCGAGTTCCTGGCGCGCTTCACCGAGGGCGGCGAGGGCATCGGCTTCGCCGTGCTGGGCGGCGCGTTCTCCGAGGGCATCGACCTGCCGGGCCGGCGCCTGATCGGCGCCTTCCTGTCCACGCTCGGACTGCCGCAGATGAACCCGGTGAACGAGCAGATCCGCCAGCGCATGCATGCCCTCTTCGGCGCGGGCTACGACTACACCTACGGGAGCCTCTCACAACCCCATGTTTGACGAATCCGAACAGGAATGAGTGGGCGCCAGCAGCCGTTTGAGCGTGATGAGGCCCAGCAGCGGTCTGCGCCTGGGTGCATGAGGGGCCTTGCAGGCCCGG